>JBAVTL010000079.1:0-6895 GCA_049696175.1 Anaeromyxobacteraceae bacterium | reverse complement strand
CCGCAGGCCGGTGGCGAGGGCGCAGGCCTCCCGCTGCCGGATCTCGCCGCAGGCGCTCCTCGCGCGCGCCGCGAAGGTGAAGCTCCTCGCGCTCGACGTCGACGGCGTCCTGACCGACTGCCGCATCTGGTACGGGCCGGAAGGGGAGGCGCTCAAGGCCTTCCACGTCCGCGACGGCTTCGGCCTCGTCAAGCTGCGCGAGCACGTCGACCTCGCGATCATCTCGGGGCGCCCCGGCAAGGCGACCCAGGCGCGCGTGGAGGAGCTGGGCTTCAAGCACGTGGTCTTCGGCCACGCCGACAAGCTGGCCGGCTACGCCCGGCTCGCCCACCTCGGGCTCCAGGACGACGAGGTCGCCTACATGGGCGACGACGTGAACGACCTCCCGCTGCTCCAGAAGATCGGCCTCTCCTCCTGTCCGGCCGACGCGCACCCCGAGGTGCGGAGCCGCGTCCACTTCGTCGCGGCGAACCCGGGCGGCGCCGGCGCCGTGCGCGAGCTGTGCGAGCTGATCCTCGCGGCGAAGGGCGTCCGGGTCTGGTAGCCGTGGCCGCCCCGCTCGGCAAGCGCGTCAAGCGCGCCATCCGGTCCGTCGTCCTCGTCGCGGCGATCCGGCTCCTCTCGCGCCTCCCGCGGCGGCTCGCGTGGTCGCTCGGGACCCTCCTCGGCCACGTCGCCTTCCACGTGGCGGTGGGGACGCGGCGCCTCTCGCTGCAGGGACTCGCGACCGCGTTCCCGGAGAAGACCGACGCGGAGCGCGAGGCGATCGCGCGGGCCATGTTCCTGCACCACGCCCACTCGGCGATGGAGGTCGTCACCATCCGGAGCTACGACGACGACCTCGAGTCGTACGTGGGGGTGCGGAACCCAGAGCTGCTCGACGAGCTCATGGCCCGCGGGAAGGGGCTGATCTACGTCCCGGGTCACGTCGGAAACTGGGAGCTGCAGGCCCGCCGCATCGCGCGCACGGGGTTGGACAACGCGACCGTCGGGAAGGCGAGCCACGATCCGCGCCTGACGCGGCTCGTCGAGGAGTTCCGCGCGTCGGGCGGGGTGAAGACGCTCTGGAGGGAGTCCCCGAGCTCCGGCCGCGTCATCATCAAGACGCTGCGCAGCGGGAAGGCGCTCGGCATCCTCATCGACCAGGACACGAAGGTGCAGAACGTCTTCGTCCCGTTCTTCGGACGGCTGGCCGCCACCCCTCGCGCCGCCGCGGAGCTCGCGATCCGCTTCGGCGCCGCGGTCGTGGTCGGCACCATCCACCGAAGGGGTGATGGTCCCGACGCGGGCCACCTCGTTGAGCTGACCGAGGTTCCCTACGACCCGAATCCGCCCGACCTGGAGGGCGAGGTCGTCCGCCTCACCGCGGCGTGCAGCGCGATCCTGGAGGACACGATCCGGCGCCACCCCGCCGAGTGGGTCTGGATGCACCAGCGCTGGAAGACGCGCCCGCCCGACGGCGCCTAGCAAGTCGGGTGCCCAGCGCTTTGGGCCATTACAAAACGCTCCCGAGCCGTGGTACAGCAAGTGTCGTGCCGCGGGCTTGGCACGACAAAGAGCGCCATGGTTTTGAGGAGTTCCATTCACATCGCCGGATGGATTGCGGTGGCATGGGCCGCAGCCCTTACGGGCTGTTCGCGCTCGGGAACCGCCGAGAATCGCAAGGCTGTCCCCGAGCTTCAGCTCGAAGGGGTACGGTTTCGGCTCTTCCGCGGTGATGCGCTCCGTGCCGACGGGACCGCGTCGGCAGTCACCTTCCAGCGTGACTCCACCGCGGTGGGCGCGACCGATCTGGAGCTTCGGCTGCACGAGCGGGGAGACCTCGTAGTGCTGACCGCTCCGACGGGCGACGGCGTCGTCTCTACCCGGTCTTTTCAGGTGGGAGGCGGGGTCCACGCGGTTCGCGGGGAGGACACGGCGGTGACCGAGTCCGCGCGCTTCGACCCCGCCATCGGGCGCCAGGGACAGGTGGTCGGCGACCGGCAGGTCGAGCTCGCAGGCCGAGGCTACCGGCTCAGGGGCAATGGGTTCACGCTCGATCCGGCCGTGGGCCAGATCGCCTTGCGCGGCGGGACGCGGCTCGTCGCGGGGCTCGGGGAGGGCCGGTGACGCTCGCGCTCGCCACGCTCATGCTCACCCTCGGCGCGAATCCGGCCGCGGCGAAGCGTCCGCCGGTCCGGGTCGACGCGGAGGAGGTCCGATACAGCTACAAGGAACGGACCATCACCTTCGTAGGCCGCCCCACGGTGAAGCTCACCCGCGAGGACGCGACGCTCTTCTGCAGCCAGGTGGTGGGCGAGAACGACGCCGACGGCAAGATCGCCCGCGCCACCTGCACCGGCGACGTGAAGCTCGTGCGCGGCACGCGGACGGTGACCTGCGGCGTGGCGGTCTTCGTCGAGGCGACGGCGAGCGTCACCTGCCGCGGCGCGCCGGGGCGGACCGTGGTCCTGATCGACGGACCGTCGACCGTGTCCGGGCAGGAGTTGATCTACGACCTCGACCGCGATCTCGTGACGCTGCGCGGGCAGGTGGTCGGGGACATCGTCCCGCAAGGTGACGTCGGTCCGCGCCGCAAGGGGGGGAAGCGATGAGCGGCCCGCTCCTCCAGGCGCGCGGGCTCGAGAAGAGCTACCGCCGACGCAAGGTGGTCCAGGGCGTCTCCTTCGAGGTGGCGCCGGGTGAGGTGGTCGGCCTGCTGGGCCCCAACGGCGCGGGCAAGACGACCAGCTTCAACATGGTGGTGGGGCTGGTGCAGCCCGAGGCCGGGCAGGTGCTCCTCGGCGACGTCGACCTCACGAGGCTGCCGATGCACAGGCGGGCCAGGCTCGGGGTCGGGTACCTCCCCCAGGAGGCCTCCATCTTCCGGAAGCTCACCGTCCGGCAGAACTTCACCGGCGTGCTCGAGGCGCTCGGCGTCGCGAGGCGGGAGCGCGAGGCGCGCGCCGACGCCCTGCTCGCGGAGTACCGGCTCGAGAAGGTGGCCGACAGCCTCGGCGAGACCCTCTCCGGTGGCGAGCGGCGGCGCGCCGAGGTGGCGCGGAGCCTCCTCTCCAACCCGCGCTTCATCCTCTTCGACGAGCCCTTCGCCGGCGTCGACCCGATCGCGGTCGGGGAGCTGCAGCGGCTGATCGGGGGGCTGCGCGATCGCGGGATCGGCGTCCTCATCACCGACCACAACGTGCGGGAGGCGCTCGGCATCTGCGGCCGGGCCTACATCCTCTCCTCGGGGACGATCCTGGAGGCCGGGACGCCGGCCGAGATCGCCTCGAGCGCCAAGGCCCGGGCGGTCTACCTGGGCGAGAAGTTCCGGCTCGAAGACGCGAGCTAGCGGAGAAGGACAGAGATGGCGCTCGAGCTGAAGCAGCACCTCCGGATGTCGCAGCAGCTGGTGATGACTCCCCAGCTGCAGCAGGCGATCAAGCTCCTCCAGCTGTCGAGGATGGAGCTGGTCGATCTCGTCCAGACGGAGATGACCGAGAACCCCCTCCTCGAGGCGCCGGAGGAGGGCGAGGAGGAGTCCGCCGCGCAGGCGGCCAGCCCCGCGGAGGCCGCGGAGATCGAGTCCCAGCCGCTCGCCAAGGAGTCCGACCGCTCCGAGGAGGTGAAGGGCGAGGAGGGGGCCAACGAGATCGACTGGGACCAGTACCTCGACCACTACCAGCTGCAGGGCCACACCGCGCCGTCCAACCGCGGCCTCCTCGACGAGGACCTGCCCGGCTACGAGGCCACCCTCACCAAGAAGACCGACCTCGTCGATCACCTGGTCTGGCAGCTTCGGCTCGGCAACTTCACGCCGGAGGAGGAGCAGGTCGCGATGCTCGTCATCGGCAACCTCGACGAGGCCGGCTACCTGAGGATGCCGGCGGTCGAGGGCGAGGCCGAGGACTCCGCCCCCAGCGATCCGCTCGTCCGGATCTCCTTCGAGGCCGCCGTCGGGATCGAGTTCGCCGAGTCGGTGCTGAAGAAGGTGCAGACGTTCGACCCGATCGGCATCGCCGCCCGCGATCTCCGCGAGTGCCTCATGATCCAGGTCCGGCACCTCAACGCCGACACGCCGGAGATCGTGGCGATCATCGAGCGCCACCTGAAGCACCTCGAGACCAAGAACTACCAGGCGATCGTCAAGGACCTGAAGATCCCGGTGGAGGAGGTGGTGAAGGCGGTCCGCGTCATCAGCCGGCTGGACCCGAAGCCGGGGCGCGCCTACACGGGCGAGGACGCGCAGTACATCACGCCGGACGTCTACATCCACAAGATGGGCGATCGGTACATGGTGGTGCTGAACGACGACGGCCTCTCCAAGCTCCGGATCTCCAACACCTACCGGCAGGCGCTGAAGACCGGCCAGGCCGGGCAGGCGAAGGAGTACATCCAGGACAAGCTGCGGTCCGCGGTCTGGCTCATCCGCTCGATCCACCAGCGCCAGCGGACGATCTTCAAGGTGACCGAGTCGATCGTGAAGTTCCAACGGGACTTCCTCGACAAGGGGATCGCGTTCCTGAAGCCGCTGATCCTCCGCGACGTCGCCGAGGACATCGGGATGCACGAGTCCACGGTCTCCCGCGTCACGACCAACAAGTACGTCCACACCCCCCAGGGGATCTTCGAGCTCAAGTTCTTCTTCAACTCCGGCGTCGGCAAGACGGGCGGGGACGAGATCGCCAGCGAGGCGGTCAAGGACTACATGAAGAAGATCGTGGCGCACGAGGACCCCAGGAAGCCGCTCTCCGACCAGCAGATCGTGGAGCAGCTGGCCAGGCAGGGGATCGAGATCGCCCGCCGGACCGTCGCCAAGTACCGCGAGGTCCTCGGGGTCCTGCCGTCGTCGAAGCGCAAGAAGTACTTCTAGGCGGTCACTGATTCGAGCGACTCGGTCGGGCCGGGATCGGATTCCGCGACGCGGCTATACTCCTTGGCAGGTACTTCGCGAAGTTCCTCCCAAGGAGGCGGTTCATGCAGCTGAACATCACCTTCCGGCACCTCGAGCCCACCGAAGCCCTCAAGACCCACGTCCGCGGTCGCGTCGAGCACGTCCAGCGGTACATCGACCGGCCCACGGAGGCCCACGCGGTGCTGCACGTCGAGAACCTCCACCATCACGCCGAGATCACGGTGAAGACGGGACGCTACCTGCTCCGTGGCTCGGCGAAGTCGCAGGACATGTACGCGTCGATCGACGCCGCCGCCGACAAGATCGAGCGGCAGCTGATGAAGCACAAGGAGCGGATCCAGGATCTCAAGATGGCCCCGCGCGAGTTCGAGCCGGTCGACATCCGCCACGACGTGCTCGACGTGCTGGACCAGCCCGGCAAGCAGAGCCACAAGGTCGTCAGGAGCGAGAAGTTCCAGGCGAGGCCGATGTCCGTGGACGAGGCGGTGGTGCAGCTCGAGCTGCTCGACGCGAAGTTCTTCGTGTTCCAGAACGCCGAGGACGGCGCCGTGAACGTCGTGTTCAGGAGGGACGACGGCAACCTCGGGCTGATCGAGGCCAGGACCAATTGAACGGGAGTCCAGGGAGGAGTCCCCTCTCCCCCACCGGGGGAGAGGGTAGGGTGAGGGGGCGCCCAGGTGTCTCCCTCACCCTGGCCCTCTCCCTCAGTGAGGGAGAGGGAAGAGTCGAGGCGGGGGCCCCACCCGTCGAGACCGGTGCCTTCCGCTCCTTGCCGATCCGTCGGCACCCATGCAAGAACGACCATCGGATCCCATGAAGATCGTCGAGTTCCTGCGGCCGGACGCAATCATCGCCACCCTCGGTGGGACCTCGGCTCAGGCGGTGCTCGCCGAGCTGAGCAGGCCCCTCTGCGGGTCCCACAAGCTCGATCCGCAGCGGCTGCTCGACACCCTCCTCGATCGCGAGAAGCTGGGATCGACCGGCATCGGTGAGGGCGTGGCCATCCCCCACGGGAAGGTGGCGGGGCTCCCGGCGCTGATCGCGAGCTTCGGCCGGTCGCCGCAGGGGATCGACTTCCGGGCGATCGACGGAAAGCCGACGCACCTCTTCTTCACGCTCGTGGCGCCCGAGAACAGCGCGGGCGCCCACCTGAAGGCGCTCGCCCGGATCAGCCGGATCTTCAAGAACCCCTCCTTCAGGGAGGCGATCATGAAGGCCTCGACGTCCGACGAGATCTTCCGTCTCATCGAGGCGGAGGACGGCCGGTACTGAGGTCGAGCGAGGAGGTCCCGCCGCAACCAGCCGGGGCGTTTGACGGCTCCGCGCGGTGGGGTCTAATGGATCCCGCGAGGCCGCAGCGAAGGAGATCGTGCCGTGACAGACGTGGTGCGAATCGACTGCTCCGGGATGCGGTGCCCGCAGCCCGTCCTGAAGCTCGCCGTCGAGACCGCTGACACTCCGGCCGGTGCGATCGTCGAGATCCTCGGCGACTGCCCCACCTTCGAGAAGGACATCCGCACCTTCTGCGACCGGCGCCGCAAGACCCTGCTCTCCGTCCGTCCCGACGGGGCGAAGACGATCATCCAGATCCAATATTGAAGGCGGCTTGAGCGCACGCTCCGAGAGCAGGGGGGAAGGCGCCGGCGATCGCGTCGGGCTCTTCCTCTGCCGCTGCGGGGACAACCTGGGCAGCGTCGTCGGCGTCGACGCGCTCGCGCACGCCTCGCGCTGGCCGGAGGCCGCCTGCGTCGGCGTCCACGAGCTCCTCTGCGCGCCCGAGGGGGTGGCGTGGCTCCGCGACCGGATCCGGGAGGAGAGGCTGGACCGCGTCGTGATCGGCGCCTGCTCGCCGCGCGAGCACGAGGCCACGTTCCGGGTCGCCGCTCTCGAGGCGGGGATCTCCCCCTGGCTCGTCCAGTGCGTGAACCTCCGGGAGCAGGTCGAGTGGGTCGGCGGCGATCCTTCGGCCGCGACGGCACGCGCCGGGCGGCTGGTGCGGGC
>JBAVTL010000078.1:0-5279 GCA_049696175.1 Anaeromyxobacteraceae bacterium | reverse complement strand
AGGCGCTCTGGCGCGACCGCGAGCGGCTCTCGGAGGTCAAGCGCCGCGCGTCGATCTCGCCGCTCGGCTCCGGCGCGCTCGCCGGCACCACGCTCCCGCTCGACCGCGAGGGGGTCGCGAAGGCGCTCGGCCTCGGCGGCGTCACGCAGAACTCGCTCGACGCCGTCTCGGATCGCGACAGCGCCATCGAGCTGCTCTTCACGGTCGCGCTCGCGGCCGTCCACCTCTCCCGCGTCGGCGAGGAGATCGTCCTCTGGACCACGAAGGAGTTCGGGTTCATGACGCTCGACGACGCCTTCGCGACCGGCTCGTCGCTCATGCCGCAGAAGAAGAACGCGGACGTCGGCGAGCTGGCGCGCGGGCGCGCCGGGCGCGCCATCGGCGATCTCGTGGCGCTCCTCTCGATCATGAAGAGCCTGCCGCTCAGCTACAACCGCGACATGCAGGAGGACAAGCGCCCGCTGCTCGGCGCCGCGGAGGCGGTCGCGCTCACCGCCGACGCCGTCGCCGGGGCCATCGCCACCGCCACCTTCCACGCCGACGTGATGGAGGCGGCCCTCGGCTCGGGCGAGGCGCTCGCCACCGACGCGGCCGAGTACCTCGTCGATCGGGGCGTCCCGTTCCGCGAGGCGCACGAGGCCGTGGGGAAGGCGGCGAGGCTGGCGACCTCACGCGGCGCGCCGCTCACCTCCCTGTCGGCCGCCGACTGGAAGGCGATCCACCCCACCTTCGAGAAGGACGTCCTCGAGTGCTTCGACGCCCGCCGATCGCTCGCGCGCCGCGAGATCACGGGCGCGCCTGGGCCGAAGCAGGTGAAGCGCCAGCTCGCGCGCTGGGAGAAGGCGCTCGGCGTGAGGGCGCGATGAGCCGCGCCGCCGCGCTCGCCGCGCTCCTCTTCCTGGCCGGGTGCGGCGTGAAGGCCCCGCCGCGTCCGCCGATCGAGCCGAAGGCCGACCAGGTCAGCCAGGGCGGCCCCCCGGCCCCCGCAGCGCAGGAGACGAAGCCATGAACCACTTCCAGCGCCAGGACGGCGTCCTCCACGCCGAGGAGATCCCGCTCGCGGAGCTCGCCGAGGAGTACGGGACGCCGCTGTACGTCTACTCGACCGCCACGCTCACGCGGCACTGGAAGGTGCTCGACGCCTCGCTGAAGGGGGCGCGCCACACCCTCTGCTACGCGGTGAAGGCCAACTCGAACCTGGCGATCCTCTCGCTCTTCGCGAAGCTGGGGTCGGGGTTCGACATCGTCTCGGGGGGCGAGCTCTTCCGCGTCGTCAAGGCGGGGGGCGATCCGCGCAAGGTGGTCTACAGCGGCGTGGGCAAGCGGGACGACGAGATCGCGTTCGCGCTCGAGGCCGGCGTCCGGACGCTCAACGTGGAGAGCGCCGCCGAGCTGGCGCGCGTCTCCATCGTGGCGCGCCGGCTCGGCGCGCGGGCGCCCATCGCCCTCCGCGTCAACCCCGACGTCGATCCGAAGACCCACCCGTACATCTCCACCGGCATGAAGGAGAACAAGTTCGGGGTGGACATCGCCGAGGCGAAGCGGCTCTACGCCCTCGCCGCGAAGGATCCCGCCCTGAAGATCACCGGCGTCGCGTGCCACATCGGCTCGCAGATCACGACGGTGAAGCCGTTCGTCGACGCCGCGGCCCGCGTGATGGCCCTCGTGGCCGACCTCCAGCGGCAGGGGATCGCGCTCGACCACGTCGACCTCGGCGGCGGGCTGGGCATCCCCTACGACGACGAGACCCCTCCCGGCCCCGCCGAGTACGGCCGGGCGCTCAAGGCGGCGCTCAAGGGCTTCAAGGGCGAGCTGCTGGTCGAGCCGGGTCGGCTCCTCGTGGGGAACGCCGGCGTGCTCGTGACGCGCGTCCTCTACGTCAAGCGGAGCGGCAGGAAGACCTTCGTCGTCGTCGACGGGGCGATGAACGATCTCGTCCGGCCGGCCTTCTACGACGCCTTCCACGCCATCGAGCCGGTGGGCGCGGCGCGCAAGGGCGTGAAGGCGATCGTGGCCGACGTGGTGGGGCCGATCTGCGAGTCGGGCGACTTCCTGGCGAAGAGGCGCAAGCTCCCGGAGCCGGAGCACGGGGACCTGCTCGCCGTCCGCTCGGCGGGGGCCTACGGCTTCACCATGTCCTCCAACTACAACACGCGGGCGCGGGCGGCCGAGGTGCTGGTGGACGGGCGGACAGCCTACCTGGCCCGCCGCCGCGAGACCTGGGAGGACCTGGTCCGGGGCGAGGAGCCCCGCCCGAAGGCCACGCGGTTCTCGAAGAAGCGCAGATAGGCTAGATTTCCTGACCCCCCGGGGTACGTCTACAAACCGCTACGGAGCACCGAACATGGCCCGACTCGAAGGCTCGATGGTCGCCGTCGTCACCCCGATGAAGGATGGGGGGGTCGATCTGAAGTCGCTGCGCGATCTCGTCGAGTTCCAGCTCGCCGAGGGGACGGACGGCATCGTCCCCTGCGGCACCACCGGCGAGGCGGCGACGCTGACCGCGGCGGAGCGGTACGAGGTCGTGAAGACGGTCGTCGAGCAGGTCCGCGGCCGCGCCCTCGTCATCGCGGGCGCCGGCTCCAACGCGACCCACGAGGCGATCGCGGGCGTGAAGGCCGCGAAGGAGCTGAAGGCCGACGCCGCCCTCGTGGTCACGCCCTACTACAACAAGCCGCAGCCCGAGGGGCTCTACCTCCACTACACCGCCATCTGGGAGGCGACGAAGTTCCCCGTCGTCGCCTACAACGTCCCCAGCCGGACGTCGGTGGACATGCTGCCGGAGACCGTGGCGCGGCTCGCGAAGAGCGGCGCGATCGTGGGCATCAAGGAGGCGACCGCCAACATGGACCGGCAGGTCCAGCTGGTCGAACGGATCGGGCAGGGCGGGTTCGCCTTCCTCTCCGGCGACGACTTCACGGTCGTCCCGTACATCGCCTGCGGGGGCCACGGCGTCATCTCGGTCGTCGCAAACGTCATCCCGCGCGCCATGAAGGAGCTGGTGGCCGCGGCGCGCGGAGGCGACTTCGCGAAGGCGCTCGGCCTTCAGGTGAAGATGGCGGAGCTGAACCGGGTGATGTTCGTCGAGACCAACCCCGCGCCGGTGAAGGCGGCGGTCGCGCTGCTCGGCAAGGCGGGGCCGGAGATCCGGCTGCCGCTCGCGAAGATCTCCGACGCCAGCCTCGCGAAGGTGAAGGACGCGATGGTGCGATTCGGACTGAAGGTCAACTGAGTCCTACGCAATACGCCTCCCCCTCTCCCCCACCGGGGGAGAGGGTAGGGTGAGGGGGCAGGCTCCCGAGGTCTCCCTCACCCTGGCCCTCTCCCTCAATGAGGGAGAGGGGACTTTGCCTCTGGGGGAGCCGAGAGAGGTCACTCATGGCAAACGTGGTCGTCACCGGCGCCGCCGGTCGGATGGGCATCCAGATCGTCCGGATGGTGAAGGAGGCGGCGGGGCTCGCACTCACCGGCGCCGTGGAGCGCCCGGGCTACCCAGCGGGCCAGGACGCGGGGCTCGTCGCCGGCGTCGGCCCCCTCGGCGTGGACGTCGCCGACGTGCTCGGGAAGGCGCTCGACGGCGCCGACGTCGTCATCGACTTCACCAGCTTCGAGGCGTCCGTCCGCCACGCGGAGCTCTGCGCGGCGAAGGGGGTCGCGCTCGTCATCGGCTCCACTGGCTTCACCGCCGAGGCGAAGGCGAAGATCGCCGAGGCCGCGAGGAGGATCCCGGTCCTCCTCTCGCCCAACATGAGCGTCGGCGTGAACGTCATGTTCGACCTCGTCCGCCGCGCGGCGGCGATCCTGGGCGACGGCTACGACATCGAGCTGGTGGAGCTGCACCACAAGCTGAAGAAGGACGCGCCGAGCGGGACCGCGATGCGGCTCGCCGAGGTGGCGGCCGAGGCGCGCGGCCTCGACCCGGCGGTGGAGCTCAACTACGCCCGCCACGGCATGATCGGCGAGCGGCCGGCCCGCGAGATCGGGGTGCAGACGATCCGCGGAGGCGACATCGTTGGCGAGCACACCGTCTTCTACTGCGGCCAGGGGGAGCGGCTGGAGATCACGCACCGCGCGACCAGCCGCGACCAGTTCGCGCGGGGCGCCGTCCGCGCCGCGCAGTGGATCGCAGGGAAGCCCGCCGGGCTCTACGACATGGCCGACGTGCTCGGCCTGAAGGGCGCCTGATGCGCTACGTCCGCTACCGCCGCGGCGGGCACGAGCGCTACGGCCAGCTCGAGAAGGACCAGGTCCGGCCGCTCACGGGCGCGCCGTGGCTCGGCGGGACCCCGGAGGGCCAGCCGGTGCCCCTCGCGGACGTCCAGCTGCTCGCCCCCGTCCAGCCCTCCAAGATCGTCTGCGTCGGCCGGAACTACATGGCGCACGCGAAGGAGATGGGCTGGGAGGTGCCGAAGGAGCCGCTCATCTTCCTGAAGCCCTCGACCTCGGTCATCGGCCCCGGCGACGAGATCCGCTGTCCGCCGCAGTCGAAGGAGGTCCACTACGAGGCGGAGCTCGGCGTCGTCCTCGGCCGGACGCTCACGCGCGCCTCGACCAGCGAGGCCCGGCTCGGCGTGCTCGGCTGGACCTGCGTGAACGACGTGACCGCGCGCGACATCCAGCGCGAGGAGAAGCAGTTCACGAGGGCGAAGGGCTTCGACACCTTCTGCCCCGTCGGCCCCTGGATCGAGACCAACCTCGATCCGCTCGAGGTCTCGGTCGTCTGCCGGCTCAACGGGGAGGAGAAGCAGCGCGGGTACCCGAGGGACATGGCGTTCGATCCCTTCGCCGTCGTCTCGTACGTCTCGCACGTCATGACGCTGCTGCCGGGTGACGTGATCGCGACCGGGACGCCGGAGGGGGTCGGTGCCATGCAGCGCGGCGACTGGGTGGAGGTCGAGGTGACGGGGCTCGGCGTGCTGAGGAACCCGGTGGTCTGAGGCGCGGCGAGCCTACGCCCGCGGCTCGGGCGCCGCACCCGCGATCGGGAGCAGGACGCGGACTACGTTGCCGTACGCCGGATCGCTCTCCGCGCGCACGTCGCCACCGACAGCGCGGACGATCCCAAGCACGGCCGCGAGGCCGGCGCCGCCACCTGCGCGGTCGCCGGCGCGCCGGAAGAACGGCTCGCAGAGGTGGAGCGCCTCCTCGGGCGGGAGCGGCGGGCCGTCGTCCCGGATCTCGATCGCCAGCCGCAGCGGGCCGTCGCAGTAGCCGGTCACGCGGATCTCGTGCAGTTCCCTCTCTCCCGCTGGCATCGCGTCCGCCGCGTGGCGCAGCAG
>JBAVTL010000077.1:0-3522 GCA_049696175.1 Anaeromyxobacteraceae bacterium | reverse complement strand
GGTGGTGACCGCGGAGCGGGCGTCCACGGTCCGGGCGCCGTTCGTCGCCGTCGCGGGGCTCCGGGTCGGCGGCGCGGTGCTCTTCGCCATCGCACAGCAGGAGGGCGATCCCTCGATCGCCTCCCAGCAGCTGCTCGACTGGCTGCGGGGCGCGAGCCCGACGAGGGAGGAGGACCGGCGTCGACCGTGAGGCGTCAGCCGCGGGCGATGCGCCGGCGGATGCGGAGCAACTCCACGAACATCCGCACGGCGTCGACGCCGAAGACCACCTTCGAGGACGCGTGCTCCGTCCAGTCGATCGGCTCCTCCCTGAGGCGACACCCTGCCTTCCGGAAGAGGAGGAGGAGCTCCGGATCCAGCGACCAGCCGCGCTCCTTGAGCCTCGCAAGCATGGGCGTCAGGTGGAGGGCTCGAAAGAACTTGAGCCCGCACTGGGGGTCGGCCACGTCGATCCCCAGGACGGCGTTGGCGATACGGGCGAAGACGGCTCCCTGAATGGCTCGCAGCGGCTTCCGGAGAACCCTGCGCCCCTGCGCGGCGACCCGGCTGCCGAGCAGTGCGTCGAAGGAGGCGTCCGGGCCGAGGGCCGCCGCGAGCCGCCAGAACTCCCTCGCGGGGACGGCGCCATCGCCGTCGACGAAGCCGAGCCAGCGTGCGGAGCCTCCGTCGCCCCAACCTCGCCGGATCGCGGCCCCCTTGCCCTCGTTCGCGGGGGAGACCAGTAGCCGGGCATGGTGAGGGCTCCCGCGTTCTCGGAGCCGGGCCGAGAGAGCGGCGACTGCGCGCTCGTGGTGGGCGACCATCGAGGATGTGCTGCCGTCGTCGACGACCACGAAGGACGTGACCGGCGCCGCCGGGCAGCCTGAGAGGTCGGCGAGGAATCGCTCCAGGCGCTCGCCCTCGTTCCGCACGGGGATGACCATCAGGAGGTCGGCGTCCCCGTCCCCCCGGGTGTCCCTCGCGGTGGTCGCCACGCGTTCGCATCGTGGTGCCGCGTCCCTCCCTTGTCAAACGCACGGCGACGGTCGGCCCCGTGGCCGTGAGGGCGCGCAGGGGAGGTGTTCTGCTAGGATGCCGGCGAAATCATGACCCCGACCAGGATCTTCATCGCCACCATCGTCGGCACGATCATCTTCGCCTCGGGCTGCGGCTCCTGCGGCAGGGAAGCGTCGGCCCAGCGCGCTCCCGCCATGGCTGCCTCGGACGGCGCTGGCGAGACCAGGCTGCTGGCCACCATCCCTCCCGAGGCCCGACCCCCTTCGAGCGCGCCGTCCGGGTTCGGGATGCACGCCCCGACCGCGCCGGGGCAGCTTGAATTTACGTTCGGTGAGCGGGGAGGCGTCGCCTGGGTCGCTGGGGTCGGGGAGGACGTCCAGGTCTTCCACGACGGCCGGCCAGGGAAGGTCTACTCGGCCGTGGGGCCCATCGCCTTGAGCCCCGACGGTCGGCGCTGCGCGTACGGCGCGCTCTCCGGGGGGAAGTGGAGGATGGTCGTGGACGGGGCGGAGGGGCGGAGCTTCGACACGGTCCGCTCCCCGATCTTCAGCCCCGACGGCGCCCACCTCGCCTACCAGGCGATGGCCGGCGAGCGCTGGCACCTCGTCGTGGATGGGACCGTGGACGCCGGGACCCGCACGCGGTACCTGAAGCACGCCTTCAGCGCGGACTCGAGCCGGATCGCCTTCGTGACGGACGTGGACGATCGGGAGCGGGGCAGCCTGGTCGTGAGCGACCTCGGCTTCGAGCACCCGGTCACGCTCGCCCGCGGGGTGAGCGCCATGCACGTCGCCCCGGCGAGCGCGAAGATCGCCGTCGTCATGGACCTCGGAGAGAGGCGGCGGCTGCAGGTGCTGGACATGGACCGGCCGCAGGCCGTTGATGCGGGGGGCGAATACGACGCGATCTCGGACGTCGTCGTCTGTCCGGAAGGCACCGACGTCGTCTGGGTCGGCGAACGGGACGGCAAGCGCTTCGTCGCCGCGAAGGATCGGGAGGCCCCCGTCACCGTCGGTGATCTCGCCGGCCCGCCGGTCTGCCGCTCGGGTTCGAGGACGGTGGGTGCCCTGATGGCTTCGGAGGGGGCCGTGGTCCTCCGGGAGTTCTTCGCCGAGCAGGGGCCGCGGGAGGGGATCTACGAGGAGGCGGAGGGGTTGGTCTACAGCGACGACGGGCGCTCCCACGCGTACGCCGCGCGGCGCGGGGAGCGCTGGTTCCTCGTCGTGAACGGGAAGGAAGGGCAGCCGCTGGACCGCGTGGTGACCCCGCGCTTCACGAGGGACGGCGCGCGGGTGGTCTACCGGGCCCGACAGGACGGCCAGCGCTTCGTCGTCGTGGCCGGGCTCGACGGGAAGACCGTCCGGCAGGGCAGCGCCTACGAGCAGGTCTTCCCCGTCTCCGTCGCCCCCGACGGACGGTCGATCGCCTACGGGGTAAAGGACGGGCGCGCGCTCGCGTGGAAGACGGAGGCGCCGTGATCGGCTCCCTCTCCGCACTGGCGCTCGCGCTGTTGCCCGTGGCTGGGCACGATGCCAACGCCGGAAACCTGCCCGTCTGCGCGAACCGCGTGATCCGCCAGGTCGTGCGGCGCGTGGGGTGCACCGTGGGCGACACGAGGTGCTGGACGCGCGCCGGGGGATTCTGCACCGATCACATCGAGAAGCGCCTCGGGGCGCGCCGAGACGGAGGGGCCGACCCCATGGCGCCCGTCGCCACCGAGCAGGTTCGGACCGGCGACGTGGCCGCCTTCGCGTCGCGCGCCCACTACGCCTACGTCGAGGAGGTCCTCCGGGATCGCGCCGGAGCGCCGGTGGCGGTCGAACTCTCCGAGCTAAACTTCGGGACCTGCTGGGTGGACGAGGGCGCGATGGTCACCGAGCGTTACGGCCTCCTCGGCCGGCGGCGCGTGGTGGTGCGCGACGTGGACGGAGGCTTCCTGAGGGCTCGTTCCCCCTCCCGGTAGCGAATGGTGGTGGCACCCGAAGCTCCGCTGCGAAGGGGGCTGGCGTCCCGGGCCGCCCGGCTGGCCCTCGCGGCGACCGCAGCCTGCGCGGTTCTCGTTCCCCTCGCGTTCCACTGGATCGGGGGTCACACCCTCGCCTGGTTCGACTCGCTCCGGCTCTACGCGCCGGAGCGCTGGATGGTGGAGGAGGCGCTCCGCGGCTGGCGGCTCCCGCTCTGGAACCCCTTCGTGGGGGGAGGGATGCCGCTCTTCGCCGACGGTATCCACGGCGTGCTCCATCCGGTCTCGATCCTCGTCGCGTGGGCAGGTACGGACCGGGGCGTGGATCTGCTGATCGGCGGCTACGTGACCTGTGCCGGCCTGGGCGCCTACGCCCTCGCACGCGAGCTGGGCGCGTCGCGCAGCGCGGCGATGATGGCGGCGGTCGTCTACGGGAGCTCGGGGTTCGTCCTGTCGATGGCGGGGAACCTCGTCTTCCTCGCGGGGCTCGGGAGCCTGCCACTCTGCCTCGCAGCGCTGCGCCGCGTCGCCGCCGATCCAGGCCCCGCACCGCTGGCCCTCGC
>JBAVTL010000076.1:0-3839 GCA_049696175.1 Anaeromyxobacteraceae bacterium | reverse complement strand
GGGAGCGAGCGGCGCACGCGAGCCTCGCGGAGCCACGCGCCGAGCCCCTGGAGTCCGCCGAGGACACCGGCCCCCGCTCGCCCGCTCCGCGCTGCGCCCTCTCGATCCCGTCTTCCCGGGCCCAGCTCCGACTTCCCCACAACTGAACAGGAGACTCACCGATGGCGACAGACAAGGACGTGCTGTACCGCGAGCTCCAGCTGAAGGCCGAGCTCGGCCAGGAGGGGATCAACTTCGACCCCAGGATCTTCGAGGGGCTCGACGTGGGCGGGAGGCTCCAGGAGCAGGTCCACTGCCTCTTCGAGTACGACACCGACACGCACGTCGGGCTCGAGCTCCCCCCCTACCTCGTCCTGCCGAACGGGCTCGTCACGCTCTTCAACTACACGCGCCGCTCTCCGAACCGGCTCGAGCGCGAGGGGACCCGGTACTTTGTCGTTCGCCGGGACGGTGAGGCCATCCCGGTCGACTTCGTGAACCGCCCCGCCTACTACGCGAAGAGGACCTCCGACGGGACGGCGATGCGCACCGTCGCCGTCAACAACACCGACGGCGTCGTCTTCGTCGCGTACAGCAACGAGTGCTCGCTCAAGTCCACCGGCAAGGACTGCCTGTTCTGCAACATCAACGCGACCCGTGACACCTACGGTGACGCCGAGGGCGTGAAGTGGAAGTACCCTCGCCAGATCGGCGAGACCGTCGCGGCGGCTTACGCGGACGGCGCGCGCCACGTCACCATCAGCGGCGGCTTCGTCCCCGAGCGGCGTGAGGTGGACTACTACCTGGACGTCGCGGAGAGCATCAAGGAGCACACCGGCCTCGCCGACTTCAACGGCACCGCCTGCATCGGCGCGCCGCAGGATCTCTCCATCATCGAGAAGTACAAGGAGGTCGGCTTCAGGACGCTCGCGATCAACATCGAGGTCTGGAACGAGCACTTCTTCCGGGCGTACTGCCCCGGCAAGGATCAGCTCTGCGGTGGCCAGAGGCACTGGATCAACGCGCTGGAGCGCGCCGTCGACGTCTTCGGCCGCGGGCGGGTGCGCTCCAACATGGTCGGCGGCCTGGAGAGCAAGGCCTCGACGCTCGAGGGGATCGAGCACCTGACGTCGAAGGGGATCCTCGCGATCTCCCCCAACTGGTTCCCGAACCCCGGCTCGGCGCTCGAGGGGCACCGCGCTCCCGAGCCGGCGTGGCACCTCGACGTCGCGAAGAAGACGGCCGAGATCTACCGGAAGGCCGGCTACACGTGGGAGCAGATCTACGACGCCAACGCCGCCCCGCTGACCCTGGTCCACGACATCTACCGGATCGAGGAGGGGCGCGCGTTCCTGCCGCGCGCTGAGCGGACCGCAACCTCCACCTGCACGGAGAAGCACGCGGCGAACCGGCCCGCCGCAGCCCAGCCCGCGCCGGCCTAGCTACCCACCCATCCTTCGATCGGAGATCTCCATGACTGCATCGATCACGACGCTGCCCTCAGACGCCGACGCCCGAGCCCGAACGGGCTGCAGCGGGACCACTTGCTGCCAGAAGACCCAGACCGCCGCATCGACCTCCGACGGGCCGCACGACGCCCGGCGCGTGCTGCTCGAGGAGCTGAAGCTGAAGCTCGAGCTCGGCGTGGAGGGGATCGCCTTCGATCGCGAGGCGCTCCGGCAGTTCCGGATCGGCACCGAGAACCTCGAGCAGATCCACCTGCTCTTCGACATGGACAAGGCACATCACGGCGACCTCGAGCTGCCTGCCGCGTTCTACCTGCCCCACGGGCTCTTCACCGCGTTCCGCTGGGATCCCGACTCCCGCTACCGGCTTCAGGCCGACGGCGGGAGGCCGGTCATCTCCCGCGCCGGCGAGCGGGTCGCGGAGATCGAGTTCTACAAGCGTCCGAAGCTGCTGGACCACAAGACGAGCGACGGCGAGGGGTTCGACCACATCGCCAACTTCACGCCGGAGGGGGGCGTTGGCGTCTTCTTCAGCAACGAGTGCGACCTGAAGCAGACCGGCGACGACTGCCGCTACTGCAACATCAACTCGACCGCCGACGCGTACCGGAAGCAGAACATCTTCCTCAAGACGCCAAGGCAGGTGGCCGAGGTCTACGCGGCTGCGCACGAGCTGAAGCTGGCCAACCACATCAACGTCACCGGCGGCTTCATCCCCGAGCGGCGCGAGGTCGAGTACTACCTGGACGTCGCCGACGAGATCAAGGCGCGCACCGGCGTGAAGCAGATCCACGGCACGGCGGTGATCGGTGCTCCGCTCGATCTGTCGATCCTCGAGAAGTACCGCGAGGCAGGCTACACGACGCTCGCGATGAACCTGGAGATCTGGGATCGCGACATCTTCAAGGCGATCTGCCCGGGCAAGCAGAAGCGCTGCGGCGGATGGGACCACTGGGTCAAGGCGCTGGAGCGCGCGGCCGAGGTGTTCGGCCGTGGCAACGTCCGCTCCAACATCGTCGCCGGCATCGAGCCCAAGGACTCGATCCTTCAGGGTGTAGAGCACCTCGCCTCGAAGGGGGTCATCTGCTTCGCGGGCCAGTGGTGCCCGAACCCGGGCTCGGCGCTGGAGGGGCACCGCACGCCCGAGGCGAGCTGGCACTACGACCTGACGCTGAAGGTCGCCGCGATCTTCGCGAAGCACGGCTACACCACGGCGCAGCTCTACGGTGCGCTCGGCAACAGCAGCCCGACGCACGACGCCTTCCGGATCGCGGCCGGCGAGGCCATCGGCGGCCGGCTTCCCCAGTGGAAGTTCCCGCAGGTCTGAGGGCGCCATGACCGACTGCGCTCGCGAGGGCTCCGCGCCCGGCCCCCTCCTCGTAACCGGCGGCTCCAGCGGCATTGGCGCCTCGGTGGCGCGTCACGCCGCCGCGCGCGGCATCCCAGTCGCCATCACCTACCGCTCCCAGCGCGCTGCCGCCGAGGCGCTGGTCTCCGAGCTGCGCGCGAAGGGAGCGGAGATCCACGCCTTCGCGGCCGACGTCGCCAAGGAGGAGGAGATAGTCAGGCTCTTCGACGACGTCGACGCCCGCTTCGCCGGGCGGACGCTGGCGGGGCTCGTGAACAGCGCCGGGATCGGCGGCAGGCACGGCCCGGTCTCGAGCCTTGCCGCCGCCGACCTCGCGGCCCTATGGGCCACCAACGTCACGGGGACCATCATCGCGTGCCGCGAGGCGGTGAAACGGTTCGACCACCGCGCCGGAGGCGGCGCCATCGTCAACGTCTCCTCGATGGCGGCCACCATCGGTGGACGGCCTGGCGCCTCTGCCTACGCCGCCTCCAAGGCGGCGGTGGACGCGTTCAGCGTCGGGCTCGCCAAGGAGGTCGCGGCGCGGGGCATCCGGGTCAACGTGGTGCGCCCGGGGTTCACCCGGACCGCGATGACCCGCCGCGCCACGGAGGACGCAGCCGCGCTCGCCGCGGTGAGCGCCTCCATCCCGATCAACCGCCCGGCGACCGCCGAGGAGGTGGCGAGGCCGATCCTGTGGCTTCTCTCCGAGGAGGCCTCGTTCGTCACCGGCACCCGCCTCGACGTCTCCGGCGGCGGCTTCGTCGTCGCCGGGTTTCCGCATGACCCCTGATCGGCTCGGAGCGCGCACATGACCGACGGCCATCCGCTGGCCCGCAGTCACCGCGTGGACCGATGACTCCGAGCCCGTCGCTCCTCAGGATCCGTCCGCTCCGTCACCTGCTCGTGCTCCAGTTGACCTTCGGCCTCGCCTTCTCGACGTTCTTCCTGCTCCCGAAGTACTTGACGCTCCAGCTCGGCGCCGACGCGACGCGTGTGGGGCTCGTCAACGGCGCGTTTGCCCTGGGGGCCGCGCTCGTCGCGCC
>JBAVTL010000075.1:0-3009 GCA_049696175.1 Anaeromyxobacteraceae bacterium | reverse complement strand
CGCGGCGCCCGGGCCGGGGACGTTGCCGAAGTAGACGACGTCGAAGGTGCGCTTGAGCGTCTTCGACTCGAACTTCTCCATCGGCATCGCGTCGACGACGGTGACCTTGCTGCCGACGGCGGCGTCGATCTTCGGGACCGCGGCCCACGTCTCACCGGCGGCGGTCTTGAGCTTCAGGTAGGTGTACGGGGGAGCGTCGATCTTCTCGAGGAGCGTCCCCTCGAGGCGGCTCGACGGAGCGCCGGCCTCGGCCGACGGGGCGCCGGCCGGCTGCTGCCCGGCGGGCTCGGACTTCTTGCAGCCCGCGGCGGCGATGGTGACGGCGGCGAGCAGGACGACGGTGTTACCACGCATGCGATGAACCTCCGGGAGGCGTGAATGTTCGCTGACACCCCGACACGGTCGCGGGGTCTCGCTTCAACCCGCGTTTGCCTGGATTCCATCCCGCGGGATCGACTGAGGGTTGCATCTCATACCCCGTCCACCCCTGGAGATCCAGCCCTCCAATGCCGCACCTGCGGCGGGCCATCCCACACCGCCGCCGCCGCTCAGGAGAGCCGTTTCCGGAAGCGGAGCGCGGCGAAGACGAGGATGGCCGACCCGATGGCCAGCAGCGCCAGCAGCTGCGTCCAGAGGTCGGCAAAGCCGGCGCCGCGGAGCATCACGCCGCGGATCACCTCCACGAACCAACGGACCGGGTTGAGGAGCGTCAGCCACCTGAGCCAGTCCGGCATCGCGCGGATCGGCGTCATCACGCCGGAGAGGATGATCGCCGGCATGGCGAAGAGGAACCCTCCCAGGAAGGCCTGTTGCTGCGCGTCGGACACGGTCGAGATGAGCAGCCCGACGCCGAGCGTCGAGAAGAGGTAGAGGATCGTCCCCGTCAGCAGCGCGAGCGGCGTCCCGCGGATCGGGATGTCGAAGAGCCAGCTGCCGACGCCGACGAGGAGCATCACGTCGACGATCCCGATCACCACGAACGGCGCCATCTTGCCGACCAGCAGCCAGAGCGGCTGGATCGGCGTCACCATCACCTGCTCCAGCGTCCCCATCTCCCGCTCGCGCGCCAGCCCCATCGCCGAGGTGATGGTGGTGACGATGATGAGCAGCATGCCGGCGATGCCGGGGACCATGTACGGGGCGGACCGGAGCCGCGGGTTCCAGGCGATGCGCGGGACCAGCCTCACCTCGGGCGCGACGACTCCCCGGAGCGCCATGCGCGCACGGAGAGTCCTCTCACCAAGGTCGCCGAAGTAGCGGGAGACCGCCGCCGAGGCGACCGTCGCGCGGTTCGGGTCCGTCCCGTCGATCACGACCTGCACCTCCGCCGGGCGCCCCGCCGCGAGGTCGCTGCCGAGGCCGCGCGGCAGGATGACGGCCGCGGCCGCCCTCCCTGCGTCGAGCGCGCGCTCGGCCTCCGCGGGGCTGCCGACCTCGCCGACCAGGGAGAGCGTCCCGTCGGCCAGCAGCCGCCGCGCGTGGAGCCGGCTCTCGGCCGACCGATCCAGGTCAACGACCACCGTCGGGACGTCGTCCACGTCGAAGTTGACCGCGAACCCGAAGACCACGGTCTGGACGAGCGGCGCGATCATCAGCATCGCCATCACGCGACGGTCGCGGACGGTCTGGCGGACCTCCTTGCGGATCACGGCGGCGAGCTGCAGCCGCGCGGAGGGGCGAAGACGTGGCGTCGTCACGGTCATGCGAGCCTCCGCTTGAAGCGGGCGGTCGAGAGCCCGACGATCGCGACGGCGAAGATCGCGAGCGCCAGGAGATCCGGCCAGACCTCCGCCAGCCCGTTCCCCTTGAGCAGGATCCCGCGCAGCGCGTGCAGCAGGTACCGCGCCGGGATGACCCGCGAGAGCGCCTGGAGCGGGAGCGGCATGTTGTCGAGCGGGAAGACCATCCCCGACAGGAGCAGCGAGGGGAGGAGCGCCGAGAGCGCGCCCGCCTGCGTCGCGACGAGCTGGTTCCTGGTGACGACCGAGATGAAGAGCCCCTGCCCCAGCATCCCGACGAGGAAGAGGAGGCCCGCGACGGCGAGGAGCGGACCCGAGCCGCGGATCGGCAGGTCGAACGCCGTGACGCCGAACGCCAGGACCAGCTGGAACTCGACGAGGCCGAGGACCAGGTAGGGCAAGAGCTTCCCGATCACGATCTCGAGCCGGCCCACCGGCGACGCGAAGAGCTGCTCCATCGAGCCCCGCTCCCACTCGCCGGCGACCGTGAGGGCGGTCAGGAGGACGGCCGAGATGGCGAGGAGGTAGACCGCGAGGCCAGGGACCATGAAGAGGGCGGAGCGGGCCGCCGGGTTGTAGCGGGTCCAGACCTTCGCCTGGATCGGCGGCTGGACCCGCGCAGCGTCGGGCCCGCCCAGCCTCCTCAGCTCGGCGCGGACGATCGCGTCGGCCTTGGAGAGGAGCTGGTTCGTCACCACCGTGTCCGCGCCGTCCACGAGGAACTGCACGTCGGTGGCGCGCCCGGCGGCGAGGTCCGCGGCGTAGCCGCTCGGGACGACGAGCGCCGCCAGCGCCTCCCCGCGCCGGAAGAGCCGCTCCGCGTCGGCGGGATCGATCTCACCGACCCGCGCGAACTCGCCGCTCGCCGTGAAGGCGCGCGCGAGGGATCGCGAGGACTCGGTCCGATCACGGTCGGCGAAGGCGATCGGGATCCGGTCGAGGTCGAAGCCGAAGCCGTAGCCGAAGATGATCAGCATCACCACGGGCATCACGAGCGCCAGGTAGAGCGTCCGCGGGTCGCGCAGGATGTGGCTCGTCTCCTTGGAGGCCATCGCGCCGATCCGGATCAACGAGCGGCGCAGGCGAGGAGGGAGGGTCACGGCTTCGCCTCCCCCGCGGCGGCGCCGCCGCGATCGACCACGGCGAGGAAGACGTCCTCCAGCGACGGCTCGGTCTCCTCCACGTGCAGCTCGGTCGCCCCCGCCGCGGCGAGGAGCGCGGCCACGCCGCCGGCATCGACCCGGTCCCGGTCCACGCGGACGTGGAGCCC
>JBAVTL010000074.1:0-32183 GCA_049696175.1 Anaeromyxobacteraceae bacterium | reverse complement strand
GGCCGTGGTGGGCGCTCGCCGCGGTCATGGTCCTCGACGCCGCCGTCGCGGTGGTGCGCGCGCTCCCGCTGGTTCAGCGCCCGGACGGGCGGGTCGAGTGGGTTGCGCTGCGGCGTGACCGACTGCCGGGCGCCGCGCTTCGGCTCGCGTGGCTGGCGGCTTCCCTGGCGTTCCTGCTCTCTACCGCGTCCCGGGACAGGTTCGTCTTCCGCGTCGCTGACGGCGAGCGGTTCACGGCGTCACCGGATCAGGTGATCCGGCGGGATCCGCTCCGGCCGCTCTCGCGCGGGCCGGTGGCGGCCGACGCGGAGGTAGGCGGTATCCCGTTCCGCGCCGGGGAGGGGCGGGCCGTCCGTGCCGAGCTCCTCGGGGGGGACGGGACACGCTCGGCCGTGTCGCGGTTCCTCCCGACCTGGCTGCGATGGGACTGCTACCTGCGGGCCGTCGGGACGGGGGTGGCGGTTCGATACGAGCTCGCCACCGCGGAGGGGAGCATCCTCGACGGCGCCTTCGCGAAGCTCGATCCCCTCGCCGACGCTGGAGCGCCGCTGGTCCGTTCGGAGGCGACGCCTTACCGCCTTCGCGTGGAGGTCCCGGCCCTCGGCGAGCTCTCCGTAGGCGCGCCGCCTTCGCTCCGCGTCGCGGTGTTTCGCGGGAAGCTCCGTGTCGCGGAGGGGGTGGTCGAACGCGGGGCCGCGCTCCGGTTCGAAGGGCTGGCCGTGAGCTTCCCGGAGTGGAGGCCGTGGATCGAAATGGAGATGGTCCGGGACCCCGGCGTGCCCCTCGCCACGCTCTCGGCGCTCCTGGCGCTGGCCGGTGCGGCGCTGGCCGGGGCTCAGCGGCGCCGGCGCCTGGGCAAGGATCGGTCGGGGGAAGGGAAGGCATGATGCTCGACGTGCGATCGGGGACGCGGCTGCCGCGCTGGCTGCTCCTCGTGGCGTTCGCGCTCTCCGGCGCCGCGGCCCTCACCTACGAGGTGGTCTGGACGCGCTCCCTCTCGGTCGTGCTGGGCAGCACGACCTACGCGCTCTCCACCATGCTGGCGACCTTCATGCTGGGGCTCGCCATCGGCGGGATCGCCGGGGGACGGGTCGCGGATCGCCGCGGGGGCTCTCTCCTTCCGCTCGGGCTCGCCGAGCTCGGGATCGGCCTGCTCGGCGTGGCGAGCCACCTCGTCATCGAGGCGTTGCCGTCGGTCTACTTCGCCGCCTACCGCGCATTCCACCTCTCGGCCCCCGCGTACTTCGCCACGCAGGTCGGGCTCTGCGCGGTCGTCATGCTCGGCCCGACGGTGCTGATGGGGATGACCTTCCCGCTCGTGGTGCGTGCCGCCATACGGGGCGTCGAGGAGATCGGGCGCGGCGTCGGGCTCGCTTACGGGGTGAACACCATCGGCGCGGTGGCCGGGTCCTTGCTGGCTGGCTTCGTCCTGATCCCGGCGCTCGGTCTCCGGGGCGCGACCTTCGCCGCGGCGGGCGCCAACGCCGTCGCGGCGGCGATCGTGCTGGTTCCACAGCGGCGCGGCAGGGCGGCGCTCCTCCTGCTGCTCCTCTTCGCCCCGGTCGTGGCCTGGACGCTGCGGGTCGAGCGTGGCTGGAAGGTGCTGAACTTCTACAACGCCAGCAAGTACAGGGAGGGGCGTCCGTACGCGCAGCTGTACCGCGAGCTGCGCTCGGACCTGACGATGCTCTCCGAGCGGGACGGCGCCGGGGGGTACGTCGCCGCCTTCCGTGACAAGGGCGGGAGCCTGCTGCTCCAGGTCGGGGGGAAGATCGAGGGGACTGGCTACCTGGACCGGGCCAACGCGGAGCTGCTCGCCTACCTCCCGCTCGCCGCGCACAGTGACGCGCGGAGGATGCTGGTCATCGGGCTGGGCGCGGGCGTGACGCTCGACGTCGCGCGCCGGTTCGTCCCGGACGTTGAGCTCGCCGAGATCAACCTGGACGTGCTCGAGGCGGTCCGCCGGTACGGCCCACCGGGGCTCCTCGACGGCAGGCGGGTCCACCTCGCCGACGCCCGCAACCTGCTCCAGCGGTCGAGCGAGCGGTGGGACGTGATCAGCTCCGAGCCCTCCTATCCCACCGACTTCGCCGTCGCCAACCTCTTCTCCCGCGAGTTCTACCAGCTCGCCGCCGCGCGGTTGGCCGACGGGGGCGTCTACTGCCAGTGGCTTCCCTATTACATCCTCACGAACGACGACGTCACGATGATGGTCAAGACCTTCGCGAGCGTCTTCCGCCACGCGACGCTCTGGAAGGTAGAGGGGTCGATGGACCTGCTGCTCGTCGGCAGCACGACACCGGCCGCCCGGTCGCCAGTGGAGGTGAAGGCGCGCGTCGCCCGGATGTCGGACGGCGTCTGGCTCGACTACGTCCTGTCGCGCGACGAGGCGCAGGTCGCCGCCATCGCCGGCCTCCCGGACGTGCCGGTGAACACCGACGATCGGCCGCGCCTCGAGTATGCCGTCGCCCGGAACCTTCGCGTCGGCAACATGGCCGCCCTCGAGCACGGCCTGGTCCGGTAGGCGCGGCCGATCTGGCGGCGCGGGAGCCTGCGCGCCCCTCCAACGAGAGCATGGACGTCTCGATCATCATCCCCGTCTTCGACGAGCGGAGCGTCATCGCCGAGGTGCTCGCGCAGGTCCGGGACGCAGCGCGCCCCTGGCGGGCGCAGGTCCTCGTGGTGGACGACGGCTCTACGGACGGCACTGGCGAGATCCTCGAGCAGCTCGCGGCCGGCGGCGGCTTTCAGCTCGTGCGCCACCCCGCGAACATGGGGAAGGGGACGGCGATCCGGACCGGCCTCGCCCTGGCGCGTGGCGAGGTCGTGCTCGTCCAGGACGCCGATCTCGAGTACTCCCCGAAGGACTACGGGCGGCTGCTCGCGCCGTTCGACGATCCGGCCGTCCAGGCGGTCTACGGAAGCCGGTTCCTGGTGCGAGCGTGGCCATCGCGGATGCGCGTGGCGAACTGGGTCGCCAACAAGATCTTCGTGGCCGTGACCAACTCCCTCTACGGCGCCGCGATGACCGACGAGGGGACGGCGTACAAGGCCTTCCGGCGTGAGCTGATCCTGTCGCTCGGCGTCGAGAGCACCAGGTTCGAGTTCTGCCCCGAGGTGACGTCGAAGATCCTGAAGCGCGGGATCCGGATCGAGGAGGTGCCCGTCGAGTACCGGGCGCGCGGGCGGGAGGACGGCAAGAAGCCCGGGTTCGCGGATGGCCTGGCCGTGCTCTGGGAGCTCGTCAGGAACCGCTTCAGGGCGTGACGCCGGGCCGCTCGAAGGGCGGCCGGAAGCGCTGCAGGATCTGCTGCAGGTGCGGGTATGAGCCCCCGCGGCTGATCGACAGCGGGTACAGCGCGAGGGCGATGGCCACGATGAGGGCGCCAAACGCCGAGAGGGCGATCCGCGCCCGCGGTCCGGCTCGGAGGACGTGGGCGGCCGCGAGCGCGACGAGCATCAGCGCGAAGGGAAGGACGGCGAGCGACGAGAGGAGCCAGATGGGCCGGGGGGAGACGGCCAGGGGGAGGTAGGAAGCGATGAAGAGCAGGAGGACGAACCGCGCGCCGCCGGTGTCCCCGGGCGCGGCGGCGGCGGGGCGGCGGGCGACGAAGGCCGCCGAGGGTAGGACCGCCAGCCAGGCTGCCGGGTTGGAGAAGGCCACCGTCACGGCCGGGGCGCCGGCCGTGAAGGCGAAGGTCGCGTAGCCCATCGGCCGCAGGAACCACTGCCAGGCTGCCCGATCGACCAGCTGGTCCGACGGGTTCCCGACGTGGCTCGTCATCTTCACGAGGAGCGCGCGCTGCATGTCGATCCAGTCGGTGAAGCCGTAGCCGCGGGTGAACCACGGCAGGTAGGTGACGAGGAAGACGAGCGCGGGGAGGGCGCCCAGGCACGCCGCCACCCACGCCCCCTTCGTCGGAGCGCGCTCCCGCCACGCCAGGACCAGGCCGGCGGCCGCGCAGGCAGCCAGCGGGAAGAGCGCGTGGAACTTCGAGGAGATCCCGAGCCCGAAGGCGAGCCCCGCCGCGACCAGGGGCCACGGGCTCCCTCGCCGCCACGCGGCGACGGCCAGGAGAGTCCCGAGCAGCATGAAGAAGGTGGTCCACGTCTCCTGGATGGCCTGACGGGAGAGCGTGACGTGGACCTGGTCGATGGCGAGCAGGAACGACGCGATGAACGCCGCCGCACGGTCGCGCGTCAGCGCGTGGAGCAGCAGGCCCGTGACTGGGATCGAGAGGATCCCGAGGAGGAGGCTGACGGATCGGAGGGCGACCGGGCCCTGACCGAACGTCTCGGTCACCCACCAGAGCAGCAGGTTGCGGAGGTTCGGGTGGTACCACATGATCGGGCCGAACTGGCCGCCCTCGACGTAGTGCAGCGCCGCCGCGACGGCCCCCACCTCGTCGTCGAGCAATGGCTGCCCGGCCACGCCGTAGAGGCGCATCACCGCGGCGACGGTGACGATGGCCGCCGCGAGGAGGGCGTTGCGCCGCTGCTCGTTCATGGCGCGACCGCTCCCAGGAGCACGGCGAGCTGCTCCAGGCGCGCTCGCTCTAGGGGCGTCACCTCCGGATCGTCCAGGGACCGGCACAAGACCACGAGGTCGGTTCGCAGACCGAGGGACGTGAGGCGGCGCGCGACGTCGAGGGCGCTCCGGTCGGAGAAGAACGACGCGCTGACGAAGAGGAGCACGGGCTCCGACGGAGCGCCGAGCCCCTCCAGTGTCGTCAGGAGCCGCGGAGAGCCGAGGTACGGGGCGCGGATCTCGTCGTGGCCCTCCTCGACGAGCGGATCGCCGAGGAGGGAGGCGGCCTTCTCCGAGAACACCGGCTCGGGCAGCACGTGGCGAAGCTCTCTCGCGACGCCGCGCTCCAGGGCCATCCAAAGGAAGTTCTTCGGCCCGAGGGAGCGTTCGGCCACCTCGACGGGATCGACGACGCGCCCGGCTTCGTCGATCAGGGAGGACAGCTCGATCTCCGGCTCGACGAAGTAGAGCCGGGCGCTGAGCGAGACGACGATGCGGCCGTGGAGCCCACGGCTCTTCCAGAGCCGGAACGCCTCCTCCGCGGAGTCGATGGTGACTACGGGACCGCCCGCGCGCACCGGGTAGGCCGGCCCCGCGATCCGCGAGGACTTCCCGATGACGTCCATCGCGGCGACCGCGCCTGCTAGCGCGGCGGCGACCGCGACGAGAGCGAGAAGGGCCTGGCGGCCAGGGGGCAAGTGTTACCCAGGGTGTAGCGAGGCCAGCAGTGGGGCGTTCGGACGGAGGCGGCGATCACCTCGATACAGTTGACCGCTAAGGAGACGGCGTTGTCCAGCCGCGAGTGATACATTTCTCCTCCCACTGCACCTCCTCCTCGTCTCCCCCCCCCCCCTTCGGCGAGGAGGTCGCGCGACCCGATGATCAGGACCCTGGCGGCGGTTTCGCCTCGCCCGGACGTCACGTATGATCCACGCCAGCATGCGGAAGGGACTCACTCCAGCGATCGTCGTCGCCCTCGGCGCCTGGAACGTCCTCGGGCCGAACGTGGCGGCGATTTGAGGCGCGCCTGGGCCGCCGTCACGTCGCTGAAGACCACCGCGATCCTGATCGCGGCGCTGGCGGCGCTCCTGCTGGTGAACGTGCTCGTGCCCCAGGCGCGCATCGACCCCGACGCCTACGCCGCGGCGCTGCGGAGGGGCGGCGTGGCGCCGTTCCTGCTCGAGCGGCTGCGGCTCGGCCACGTCTCCACGAGCCCCGTGTTCGTCGGGACGCTCGTGGCGTTCCTCGTGAACCTCGCCGGCGTGCTCGTGGATCGGGTCGGCGTCACCGCCCGCCGGCTGCGGCTCGCGGTCCCGACCGGGCCTCAGCTCGCGGCGCTGCTCGGGGACGCGACCGCGACGGCCGTCCCCGGGTCACCGGCGGAGGTGGCGGCGCGGGCGACGCAGGTGCTGGAGACGATGGGCTATCGCGTCCTCGCGGTGGGGCACGGGGCGCTCTGGGCCGTGAAGCACCGCTGGGCGCTCCTCGGCTTCCCCGTCTTCCACGCCGCGTTCTTCGTGATGGCTCTCGGCGACGCGACGCTCTACTGGACGCGCGAAGTGGTGTCGATCGGCGCCTGCGAGGGGCAGACGGTCGCCTCCGCCGAGGGCGCCGTCGGGCGGAGGGCCCCCGCGGGGCCGTCCGATCCCGTGTCGATAACCGTCGATCGGGTCGACGTGAAGCTCGATCGCGGGAAGCCGACCGACCTCGCCGTCGACTTGCGGCTGCTCCCCGGCGCAGCGGTCCGGACCGCGAGAGTCAACCATCCCGCGGTGTGGGGCGACCTGAGCGCCCTCGTGGATCGAGTGGGGGTAGCGCCGGTCCTCTGGGTGATGGACGAGGGGGGCTACACCAGGGACCGCGTCGCGGTGATGGTCCAGTCCCGCGGGGATCTGCCCACGCGCGTTCCGCTCGACGCGGGCGCGATCGAGGCGGTCGTCGAGCCCATTCCGGTTGGTCCTGCGTTTCCGGAGCGGTCCGCGCTCTCACACGCGCGGATCTGGCTGCGGCTTCGCCAGGGGGGGGGCGCGACGTCTTCCAGGGGAGCCTCACGGCGGGCGAGTCGGTCGACCTGGGGGCCCTCACCGTGCGGCTCCAGGAGGTCCGCTACTGGGCGGTGCTGCGGCTGGTCTACGAGCGGGGAGGGGGGCTCCTCGTGATGGGCTTCGTACTCTCCGTGGTGGGCATCAGCTGGCGGATGCTCTGGCACCGCCGGGAGATCGCGGTCGTCGTCGACGGGGACGGCCTCCGCGTGGGAGGGCGCGCCGAGCTGTATCCGCGCCGTTACCGCGCCGAGCTCGAGGATCTGCGGCGCCTGCTCGCGGGCGCACCTGACGGGAAGGGGGCTGGATGACGGCGGCGTTCGCGGTGGTCTTCTGGGCGATGATGCTGATCTACGCGGTCGCGGTCGCGGCGCAGCTCGCGTCGCAGGCGTTCCTCCGCCCGCGCCTCGGCAAGACGGCCTACGTGGCGCTCGGCTGCGCGATCGTGCTCCACACCTCGCTCGTGGCCTGGCGCTGGATCGAGACGGGCCACATCCCCACCATCGGCAACTTCGAGAACGCGCTGTTCGGCGGGTGGTTCATCGCGGTCATGGCGGCTTGGGCGGCGTGGCGGGAGCGCTACCCGATCGTCGCGGCCGCGGCGCTCCCATTCGCGCTGCTCGTGCTTGGTGGTGGCGCGCTCTCGGACACGAGCCCGAGCCCCTTCGTCGCTTCCCTCAACTCCTTCTGGCTCTACATCCACATCTTCTTCGCCTGGCTCGCGTACGGGGCGTACACGGTGGCGTGCGGCACGGGGATCGTCTACCTGGTGAAGACGCGGGCGGGCGGGCCCCCCGCGCCGCGCGACGAGCTCGCGCGGCTCGAGGAGCTGATGTTCCGCTCCACGGTCTTCGGCTTCGTCACAGACGGCGTCATGATCGCCGCCGGAGCCATCTGGGCGAAGGATCTCTGGGGCTCGTACTGGTCGTGGGATCCCGTGGAGACGTGGTCGCTCCTCTCCTGGCTCATCTATGGGCTCGCGCTCCACCTCCAGAGGACGCTCGGCTGGCGCGGGCGTCCGATCGCCTGGATCCTCGTGTTCGCCGTGGTCACCGTCATCGTCACGTTCTGGGGCGTGAATCTGGTCATGTCGGGGAGTTCGCACATCTTCAATGTCGGATAGGGTGCTGCGCGTCGCGGGTTGGCGACTGTAGGCTGCGGCGGGTTGCCGCCTTTGCACCCAGGAGGGTACAGTTCGGCGCCGAGCCCGAATGACCTCCGACGCGAACACGAACCGTCTCCTGCGAGTCTATCTCCTCGTCGCCTTCGGCCTCTCGGGCGTCTCGGCGCTCGTCTTCGAGGTCGTCTGGACCCGGACCCTCACCACGGTGATGGGGTCCTCGACCTACGCCCTCTCGACCCTGCTCGCGGCCTTCATGGCAGGACTCTCGGTCGGCGGTGGGCTCGGCGCGATGGCCTCGCGGAGGGTGAGGGACCCGATTCGGGCCTTCGCGTTCTGCGAGCTCGGGATCGGCGTCGCGGGGCTCCTGGTCGCCCCGCTGATGCGGAGCCTGACGCCGGTCTACATCGCGACCTACTACGCCTTCCACGAGGCGTTCGCGGCGTTCTACGTGGTCCAGTTCGTCCTCGCGTTCCTGCTCATGGGCGTCCCGACCACGCTGATGGGGTTGACCTTCCCCCTGGCGGTGCGGCTCTTCACCGAGTGGCGCGGCGAGGCCGGGCGGCAGGCGGGACGGCTCTACGCCGTGAACACGCTGGGTGGCATCGTGGGCTCCCTCGCGGCGGGCTTCGTGCTCGTCCCGCTGGTGGGCGTCACGCGGACCGCCGTGATCGCCGGGTTGCTGAACGTCCTGAACGCGGTCGCCATCCTCGTCCTCCACCGCCGGCCGCGTGAGCTGCTCGCCGCGGCGGCGGTGGCCGTGCTGGCGCTGGCTGGCGCGGTCAGGCTCGCGGTGGAGACCGCCCCGACCTTCTCCTATGGCTACGCGAACCGCTACGGATCGGCCGAGTTCGCCCAGTGGGTCGCCGGCAGCGGGGCGCGCGCCGAGGTCCTGTTCCACGACGAGGGTGTGGACGGGGAGGTCTGGCTGCTCCGCGGTGGCGCCGGCGGCGACCTCACGCTCGTGAACGGGAGCAAGCTCGAGGCGGGCGAGACGCACTCCTTCGCGCTGCTGGCGAAGCTGCCGTGGTTCACGAGCCGCCTGATCAAGCCGGCCCGCAACGCGCTCAACATCGGCCTGGGCTCGGGTCACACGCTCGCCGCCCTCGCCGCCACCCCCGTCGAGACCATCGACTCTGTCGAGATCAGCTCCGGCATCCTGGAGGCCAACCGCCGTTTCCTGAGCCCGGCGTTGTTCTCCACGCCGCGCATCCGCCACTTCCACGGCGACGGCCGCAACCACCTCCTCGTCCACAGGGAGGCCTACGACCTCATCGTCGTGAGCCCGTCGTGGGCCGTCGAGGAGGGCTCCGCGGCGATGCTCACGGACCAGTTCTTCGGCATCGCCGCGAGCCACCTCTCGCCGGAGGGGGTCATCGGCGTCTGGGTGGACTTCTCGCTGATGGACGACGCCGACATGCCCCGCGTCCTGCGCGCCTTCGCGAAGAACTTCCGGCACGTGACCGCCTGGAACGTCCCGGGGAACGACGTGGTGCTCGTCGGCTCCAACGCCGACCGGTATCCGGACGAGGGCGCGGTGGCCGCGCTCGCGATGAAGGCCACGCCGGAGGCGGAGGGGCGGTTCAGCGTCGGGATCTCCGACACAGCCCCGCGCCCGACGTCGTTCGACGGCGCCTACGACGACGACCTGCCGGTGGTCGAATTCGACAACGCGCGCAACCTCGTCGTCGGCCAGCTGCACGGTCCCGCCCCGCGCTGAATCCCTCCGCCGCACCATGTCGCCGGCGCGGCCAGCCTGCTAGGCTTCACCTACCAATGCATCTCCTGCTCGTGTCCCCCCCCTTCGGTGAGAAGGGCCAGATGTCCCAGGGGCTCCCGATCGCCCCGCCCGTGCTCGAGTACCTCGCCGGCCTCACCCGCCAGGTGGACCCGAGCGTCCAGGTCCAGCTCCTCGACGCCAACAAGGAGCACCTCGTCCCCGAGCAGGTCGCTGCGGACGCGGTCTGCTTCACCGTCCTCACGCCGCAGGCGCCGTGGGTCTACCGGATGGCCGACCGGCTCCGCGCGCTCGGCAAGCGGGTCATCCTCGGCGGCATCCACGTCACGGCGCTGCCGGACGAGGCGAAGGCGCACGCCGACGCCATCGTCGTCGCGGAGGCGGAGACCGTCTGGGCGTCGGTCCTCGCCGACCTCGCGAAGGGGACGCTCCAGCCCGCGTACCACGGCCACTTCCCCGAGCTCGTCGGCCTGCCGCACCCCGTCACGGATCTCTGGAACACGAGCTACGTCTACGGCTACTTCCAGACGTCGCGCGGCTGCCCACACCGCTGCACCTTCTGCTCGGTCCACGAGTTCTTCGGTGGCAAGACGCGCATGCGCCCCATCGACGAGGTCGTGGCGGAGGTCGCGGCGTCGAAGCGCCGGCTCTTCTGGGGGATCGACGACAACATCTGGGGCGTCAACGTGAAGCGCTCCATCGAGCTCTACGCGGAGATGGCGAAGACGATCCGCGGGAAGTGGTGGTTCGGCTCCGCGGACATCGTCACGCTGGATCATGAGCGGGCCGACGAGCTGCTGGAGAACGCCCGCCGCGCGGGGCTCACCGCGGTCCTGGTCGGTTGGGAGTCGAACAACCTCGCCGCGCTCGAGGAGTACAAGGCGGTCAACAAGCAGGGGCGCCACCGCCGCGATCAGATCAAGCGCATCCGCGACCACGGCATCGAGGTGATGCTCTTCACCATGCTGGGCGGCCGGCAGGACGTCCGCGCCGACTACGAAGAGCTGCTCGCGCTCTGCGACGACCTCAAGGTCTCCGCCCACCCTGTGATGACGACGCCGTTCCCCGGCACGCAGCTCTACGATCAGTACAAGCCGTTCCTGAAGCCCGGCCTCGACTGGGACGACTTCGACGGCAACCACGCCGTCTTCGAACACCCGACGATCAGCTGCGAGGACCGCGAGGACCTGATCATCGATCTGCGCGCGCGGCTCTTCACCCTCCCGCGCATCCTCAAGCGCGTCGCACAGGTCGGCTGGCGCGGCTTCCCGATGAGCCACATCACCTCGTGGATGATCCAGTACCCGCAGGGCAGGGCTTTCAAGCAGTACGCCGTGGAGCACGCGGCGAGGCGCGCCGGCGGCTCGGCACGGCCATAGGGTCGCGGACCCCGCCCGTACCCCGCTCGCCTCGGATTCCACCCGTTCCTTCGAGCTCCTCATGTCACCCACCGCCGGCATCGCGCTGATGATGAACAACTACTTCCACGACGTGGCGACGGCGCTCCTCGCCGCGAGCGCGATCGCGCTCTGGGTGATGCTGCGGCGCTTCGAGGCCGGGCCCCGCGGGCCCGACGCGGCCCGCTACTTCCTCGAGGTCCAGCGCTCGATGGCGAAGGTGGCGCGCGTCGCGCTCGCCTGGATCGTCCTCGGCGGCATCCCGAGGACCATCTGGTACGTCCAGTTCGAGTGGAACCACTTCGCCGACCGGGGACAGGTCCCCGCGCTGATCGTGAAGCACGTCATCGCCTTCGCGTTCGTCGTCTACGGCGTCGTCTTCTGGCGCCGCCTGAAGGCGAGGGTTCGGGCGGTCGAGGCGGAGCTGAGGGATGGGGCGGATGGGGCGGTGGATCCGGGCGACCGGGCTCCCCGCGCTTTCGCGTGACCGGCTCCCTGGCCGGGGAGTCTCTCCATCGCGTGATCGCCCCGCCCCACGAGGTTCCACATTTCAGGATTTCGTAACCGTTTCGAGGCTGTACGATACGCGGGTACATTTTAGGGGCCGAGCGGGTGGGGTATCATTCGCAGCACTGGGGGAAATCCCCCGGTCCACACGGGTGGCAGCCTTCGACTCGAACCATCGGGATTGGGCGACTCCCTGCGCCATGAGGTACTTGGAATGCGTAAACGTTCGACTAACGGGCCGATTTCCGGCGGTTCGAACCTTGCAGGGACAGACGCCATGAGTCCAAGGGCACTCGTGTACGCGGCGATGGCAGCGGTCCTCCTGGCGGTGCCGGGCGTCGCGATGGCGGCGACCGTCACTGCCACGATCGCGAAGAACGCCGATGGGACGGTGTATGCCGGCGCGGTGGTCGCGGTGACGTGCTCCACGGAACTCGCCAGCGGCGGCTCTCTGGGAAATGAGAGCTACGTCTCCGGGACGGCGAGCGTGAGCGGCGGCACCTTCACCGGCGGAGCAACGAGCGTATCGCTCCCTACCGCGGGGGCCACGAGCCTGAACGTCACCGTAGGGTCCTCTGGCGCCTTGGCGCTGAACTGCTCTGCCACCACGGATCTGTCCTTCCGCGGCGTCGTCACCTTCCCCGCGTCAAGCCAGGCCTCGATCGTGGCGGCTCCCGTGATGAACCCGATCATGGCGTCTTTCACCGCGCCTTCCGGCACCGTCCTCGCGGGCTCTTCGAACGCGGTCTCGGCCATCTATGCCGATCCGTTGCAGGGGACGCTCACCTACGCGTGGACGGCCACCGGCGGAACGTTTGCCAACCCGGCGGCGGCGAGCACGACCTGGACCGCGCCCGCCACGCAGGGCAGTCACACGCTCACCCTCACCGTCACCAACAGCGTTGGCGCGGCCGTCAAGACCTCAACCGTCGACGTGGCGCTGTCCCTCTACATGGGTGGGCTGTCCGCCAAGCTTCAGTACCCGCGCCGGGTGGCCGCCACGGCCACCGGCGACCTCCTCGTCGTCGACGACACCGGTGCCCTGTTTCTCCTCACCAGGCGCGGCGACCTGCGGGGCTCCGTTTCGTCGCTCGGGGCGACCGCCGTCACGGTGGGCGTCCTCGATGGGAAGGAGGTCGCGTTCGTGGCGACGACCGGGCGGGGGATCATCAAGTTCGATCCCATCACGGGGCGGCAGGTGGGCTCGATCCCGTGGCGCGGCTCCAGCACCATCAGCGGCCTTGCGCTGGACGCTGCGCGAAGGGTCCTCTGGGCTTCGATGATGGAGGGCAAGCGCGCGGTCGCTTTCTCGATGAGGGGCGACGAGCAAGTCATGGTGATCACGCAGGCCGAGGGGCGGGCGCTGCGTGACGTCGCGGACCTCGCGCTCGACGCCGCCTCCAATACGCTCTGGTTGGCGGAGAGGAATGCCGGCCTTACCACGATCAACCTCGTCCATGCCTTCAACCCAGCCGATGGCTCCTACCTTCGCTCCATGGTGATCCCGGGAGCCGCCCCCGGTCAGTTGACCGACACGGGCGGTATGACCATCGCCGGAGATGGCCGGGTGTTCCTGAGCGACGCCTTCGCCGGCACGGTCCAGGTTATGTCGTCTACTGGCACCGCCATCGGCACCATCGGAGCGAAGGGCAACGTGGACGGCCTCCTCCTTCAGCCTCGTGGGCTCGCCTTCATGGCCAACGGCGATCTCGCGGTCGCGAACGCCTGGTTCAACCGGATCGATCGTTTCGGCACTGGCGCCGCGCTCCCCACCTGCGCAGGGGACGCCGACTGTGACGGCATCCCTGACGCGTTCGACCTCCTGCCGAACGACCCGACCAACGCGCTGGGCGACTCCGACGGCGACGGCCTGACCGACGCCGAGGAGTATGCCCTTGGCACGGATCCGTCCAAGCGCGACACTGATGGAGACGGTTACGGCGATCGGGATGAGATGCTCGCGGGCTTCGATCCGCTGAACGGCTCCGATCACCGCCCGCAGTGTGCCGTCGGTGGCCCGATCGAGGCCCCCCCCGGTCTGGTCAGGCTCAGCGCGACCGGCAGCGGGCCCGGGACCTGCGTCGCCGCGTGGCGGCAGCTCAGCGGTGCAGCGGTCACCCTGCGCGACGCGACCAGCTTCACGCCCTCCTTCGTCGCCCGGAAGGCCGGCACGTACCGCTTCGAGGCGATCGCCTCCTGCGGATCGGCCGCCAGCGCCCCGGCCGTCGCGGAGGTCAAGGTGCTCGGCGTCGCCCCCGTCGCAGAGACGGGAGGGGATGTGGTCACGTCGCCGGGGCGCACGGTCACGCTCTCGGGTGCGTTCTCCAGCGACGCCAACGGCGACGTCCTCTCCTACTCCTGGGAGCAGGTCGCCGGCCCCGCCACCTCGTTCACGGCTCGCGGTCCAGGCCTCACGGCCCGTCCGAGCGCTCCCGGCTACTACGCCTTCCAGTTGACCGTCACCGATCCGGGCGGCCTCGTTGGGACCCGGACCCAGGGCGTCGTCGTGGTGAGCGACGCGCTTCCGACGGCCATCGTCGCGACGCCGGTCGTGACGGCTGCGGTCGGTTCCCCGGTGACTCTCGACGCCAGCGCCAGCCTGCCCCAGGGGGTCACGTTCTCCTGGACCCAGGTCGACGGTTCGGCCGAGCTGCCCGGCGTCGCCGCGCCGACCTTCACGCCGGCCGCACCCGGTATGTACGTCTTCGACGTGACCGCCTGGAACGGCGCTCTCAGGTCGCCGCCCGCCCGCGTCGTCGTCCTCGCCGGCGAGCCGCTCCCGGTCGCGGTGGCCTCGGCCCCGACCGCGGCGAGCGCCACGGTCAACACACCGTTCCAACTCGACGGCGCCGACAGCACGGGGAGCTCGCTCACGTACCGGTGGAGCCAGGTCGCCGGGCCGGCGGCTGGGATCTCCGGTGGGGATGGCGCGACTCCCACCGTCGTCCCGTTCGCCACGGGCGCCTACGCGTTCGAGCTGGTCGTGACGGACGCGAACGGCTCGGTGAGCGCGCCGGCCGTCGTCCGGTTCGCGGCCGTAGCCCCCGGCAAGGTGCTCCCCGTTGCGAGTGCCACCGCACCGGCGGATGCTGTAGTGGGACAGTTGGTACTCCTCGACGGACGGGCCAGCAGCGGCGGCACGCGGTATCGCTGGGCGCAGGTCGCCGGTCCGTGGGTCGCCCTCGACGGCGCGAGCGCGGCCGCCGCCTTCGTGCCGCCGGCCGCGGGGACGTACGGCTTCGCGCTGGTCGTGGACGACGGGAAGGTCCGAAGCGCTCCGGCGATCGTCACCGTGAACGTCCAGTAGGTAGGCGAAAGGGAACTTGCCATGAAGAAGCCGAAGCTCCTCTTCGTCGCCGTCACGACCCTGGTCGGTATCTCCGTCGTCGCGCTCGACCCGCCGCACGACGGCTCCTTCGGCGGTGTCACCCAATGCCAGAGCTGCCACAAGCTCCACGGCGGCGGCGGCACGCTTCTCGGAAACAACTATACGAGCAACAACGACAGCTGCCTCAGTTGTCACGATGGGACTGCGAAGTCGAACAACACCTTCTTCTCCACCGCATGGTCGTCGCCACAGCGCGAGGCGCTGCCCGGGTCGTACGGCGACCACCACAAATGGAGCGGGTCTCCCACCGGCGCTGGCGCGACGCTCCCGACCAACCCCGCCCTGGCGGCGTACCTCCCCTCCACGTCGGCGACCCTCCAGTGTGCGGTCTGCCACGACGCCCACGGCGCCAAGGACGCCACCGGGCTGCCGGTGCAGGATCAGTTCGCGCCCAACTCCGCGCACGCTTCCTACAAGCTCAATGTGCCGCAGCCCCCGGTGGGTGGCGAGGCGGGTACGCTGACGCTCCTCCGCATCAATGACGGGGGCTTTGCTCCGCTGCCGTCGGGGTACGCGGTGAGGGTCAAGGACGACGCGGCCTACAGCGGGGCCGGTGCGTCGGGGAACCTGGAGATCTCGCACAACTACGGGTCCGTGACGCCCACCTGGTCCGGGGCAATTCCATTCACCTCCGGTGCCAGCGCGCCCGAGGTCTATCTCGACGATCCGTCCGTCGTCGTGCGGATCAGCACTGCTCCCGCGAGGCTGGCGACGTGGCAGTTCTACGTCTCGTACCCGCTCCTCCGGGCGAGCAACGTGGCCGACGCCATGTGCACCGACTGCCACGCCGACCGGCATCAGGATCACCTCTGCGTCGAAGGGAACAGCTCGTCCACGGACGGTGCGGGCAAGCCCTGTACTCCCAACGGAACCGATCGCTACTACAGCCACCCGGTGAACCAGCCCCTCGGCGCCAACGGCGCGGGCTACGACGCCGCGGCGCCGCTCGACGCGGACGGGTCGTCCGCTGACAGCAACGCGAGCAACGACCTGGTGCTCGATGGCAACAACGTCCGCTGCACGACCTGTCACGCGCCGCACAACGCCGACTCCAACTCGCTTAGCGTCGAGGTGCGCTAGCCCGAAGGGGCGTAGCGATCCCTCGTCACCGTGTTCCTTCAGCAGACCCGCCGTCGATTTCCGTGGCCGCCTCAGGGCGGCCACGGTCATTTCTAAGGTATATTTCACTCTCAGATCTTGCTGGAGGCAGCGATGGGGGCGTTCCACTCCACGGTCGGGTACACTCTCCGTTCAGGGGACGACGTGTCGCTCAATCATGGCAGCAACCGCGGGCGCCGCGGAGGGTCGGAGGCTGGCTTGATCGGACGTGCGGCGCGGTGGGTGGGGGTGGTGGGGGTCGCGCTGCTCGCGCTGGGGGCGGGGAGGGCGGGGGCGGCGACGGCGACGTACTACGTCGAGCCGGCGGCAGCGGTGAACGTTGGGGCCGACGGCTCCACGACCATGACGGCGCTCGTCGACCTCGCGGTCTCGGCTCCAGTCGTGCCCAATACGCACCGCGCGATCACCAACACCACGGTGCCCGCGGGCACCGCCCGCTGGCGCATTCGGCCGGCGGCGGCCACGACCGAGGCCAATGCCGAGTACTTCCGCGCCTATACGCCGACGTACGCGAGCGCGATGACGATCTCGGCGAACGCGACGGCGTACGCGGACTTCTACATGTCGGCCACCGGCGGCACCTCCGTCCAGGCGTTCGCGACCTTGTACGAGTACAACGGCACCACGGGCGTCGTCGGCGCGGCTAAGGGGACGGCGACCTTCAACGGGAGCACCTCGGTCACCACGCGGCAGACGATGAACAACGCGAGCTTCGGCAACGCGTCGTTCACGGTGGCCGCGGGAAACCGGCTCATGGTGATCTACGGGTTCACCACCAGCAACACCCGCCCCGCCTTCCTGTGGGGCCAGACCGCGAGCGCCACGCCCTCCGGGTACCAGGCGTTCACAGTCACGGAGACCGCCGCGCCCTCCAACACCATCCAGGTCGTCACCGGCGGCAACGTCGCCGTCCCGGCCAACGTCTGCCCGGGCAACACAGTCTACGCCGACCAGTTCGGCTTCACGGCCACCGGCGCCGCGGACCGGGTGAGCGCGCTCACGGTCTCCGGGCTCCAGGCGACGACGCCGCTGGCGGCGATCGCGGTCGCCGACGACGCGGGCGCGACGATCACCTCGCTGGCGCCGACGGCCAACACGCAGGCCTTCTCATGGGCGGCCACCAACCTCGCGGCTCCGGTCGGGACCACGTACTACCGCCTCTACTTCACCGCGAAGTCGCACGCCGTGTTGGGCGCGACCGTCCCCGGCGCGGTGACGCCGATCGTCCTCGACACGTACACTTCCACGAACATCAGGACCCCCGGTTCGGACACGGCGAACAGCTTCACGATCGACAACACAGCCCAGGCCAACCCCGGCACCGTGACGGTCAATGGCGCGACGGGAACCAGCCTCAACGTCTCCTGGGTCGCCTCGACCGGCGCCGCTGAGTACGTCGTCTACGGGAGGAAAGGCGCCACTCCCACCAGCACGCCCACCGACGGAGTCACCCCGGGCGTACAGGCCCCTAGCTCGACCGCCGACTGGGTAGCGTGGGTCGGCACCACCAACAACGCCGGCACCATCAGCGGCCTCGACTCGAGCTCGGGATACACCTTCAAGATCTTCGCGCGCGACGCCTGCTCCAACTGGTCGACGTCGACGACCGTCACGGGTAGCGGCACGACGCTTGCGCCGCCCACCCCTCCGGGCACCCCCGGCACGCCCGGCTTCACCAACGTCACGGCGGCCGGTCTCACGGCCACGTGGACGGCGTCGTCGACCGGCACGACGCCGATCACCTACACCCTGCAGTGGGACAACGCCGGGACGTGGACCAACGTCGGGCCGTCCTGCACCGGCGCCTCGCTCCTGACCTGCAACGTCACGGGGCTGACGCAGAACACCAGCTACACGTACCGGGTCCTCGCGTCGAACGGCTCCGCGCCTGACGCGACCTCGGCCACCGCGGCGGCGCTCACGCGCCCCGGCCAGCCGGTGATGGCCGCCTACAGCAACCTCGGCGCCACGGGCGTGACGATCAACTGGACCATGGCCCTTCCCACGAATGGGCTCACCTACAGACTTCAGTGGAACAACGCGGGGACCTGGACCGACGTGGCCAGCTGCACGGCGCTCTCGACGCCCTCGTGCAACGTCAGCGGACTCAGCCCCAACACGAGCTACTCGTACCAGGTCTTCGCGCACAACACGTCCGGTGACGGCGCCGCCTCGACTCCCCCGCTGAACGTCACGACCATCTCCTTCATCGCCGACGGCGACAGCACGCTCAACAGCCCCCGCCCAGTCGTCTCCATCATCAACCCGATGAGCGGCGCCGTCGTGTCGCAGCCCGCGCGCATCCAGGTCCGCATCTTCAGCCCCGGCGGGGCACCCCTGCTGACCGGTGTCGATGCCCCCAAGCTCCTCGTGGACGGTGCCGACCCCGGCGCGGCGGTGAGCGCCGTGGGCCAGAAGACCGCGTATCCGGGCTCCGTCACCAACGTGGTCGGCGTCTGGGAGTTCACGCTCAACTCGTTGACCGCCTCCACGGCGGGAACCGCCCACACCCTGCGCGCCGTGGCGAAGAACGCCAGCGGAGCGGTCTACTCGGGCACCGTCACGGTCGTCCTCAAGATCGACAAGGGCGACGGCAACCTGCTCGTCCGGGACAACTCCAGCCAGCTCTGCAGCGACTGCCACGCGGGCGTGATGAGCCACTCCTCGGAGACCACCGGGAGCAAGTTCGGCTCGTGGGCCACCACCTGCCGCGACTGCCACACGCCCCACTCGACGAAGAACCTCTCCCTCGTCAGGATGACCATCAAGGCGCCCGAGCGGGACGGAGCCACGACGGCGCAGCCGGTCACCTTCCTCAACAAGAGCGGCTTCGCCGCGGGCTCCTACGCGCAGCCCGGCACAGGGCCAGCGAACACGGGGGTCTGCGAGGTCTGTCACACGCAGACCGCCGTCTACCAGGCCGATGGGCTTCTGGCCGACGGGGTGACGCCCGCCGCGCAGGGCAACCACGGCACCGGGCCGTGCGGAAACTGCCACAAGCACAAGAAGGGGCTCGCCGCGAGCTGCACCGCGTGCCACGGCGACGCCACCGAGACGCGCACGGCCGCCATCGGCGCCGACCCCAAGTTCCAGGCGGCGCCGCCGATCGTCAGCGCCAGCCCCAACCCCGTTCCGAACGTCTTCGTCGCCGCCGGCGGCGAGCACCTGAAGCACGTGACGCTGGCGACGTACAAGAACGCGCCGCTGCAGTGCAACGACTGCCACGCCGGCGCGTCGCACCAGCCGACGCCGCAGGTGGATATCGGCTACAGCCTCGTCGCGACGGGGAACGGCGTCCTCACCAACACCTCCACGCCCGCGCTGAGCCCGCTCTCCGGGGCTTTGATGAGCACCTGGACCACCACCCCCACCTGCACCAACTGGTGCCACGGCGACGGGCTCGCCGGCGGCGGACGCGGCCTCGTCTGGAACTGGGCGACCGCGCAGACGACCACCTGCGCGAGCTGCCACGGCCAGGCGACCGGTCCGGTGGCGATGCCGAACCTCGCGAACGCCCACCACCCGCAGAACAGCGCCTGCGCCAACTGCCACGGCGCCGGTTACGCGACGACGGGGCTCACCTCGCCCGCGATCGGCACGCATATCGACGGCACCGTCCAGCACGGGACCGGCTGCCGCGCCTGCCACGGCGTCATCCAGCCCGCGGGCACCACGCCCGTCGCGCTCAACACAGACTTCTCCGCGGCCCCCGGCTACACGACGGCAGCGGTCGACAGCAAGGGGAACACCGCCCGCACCGCCGTCGGCGTCGGCGCCCACATCAAGCATGTGAACGCGGGCACCTTCATGTCGGCCAAGTGTGGCGAGTGCCACACGATCCCTGCAGACAACAACATCCTGCACGCCAACGGCACGGTCGCCTGGAGCTGGGCGACCACCGCCGGCATCGCGCCGTCGTACACGTCCCCCACCTGCACCAACTACTGCCACTCCAACGCCGCCCCACTCGGCGGGACCGTGCAGACGAAGTCCACGATCGCGTGGAACAGCACCACGACGCCGATGGACTGCACCACCTGCCACCAGACCGCGACCTTCGGCGGGACTGGGCTCTCTGTGCGCCACCAGAAGCACGTCGCCACTTACCCCTACACCTGCGACGAGTGCCACGCGCCGACGATGCTGGACAACTCGTCGGCCACCATCGGCACGGTCACCAACCACGTCAACGGGGCCAAGGACGTGGACTTCGCGACGACCGCGGTCGCCGCGTCGATCAACCAGTCCGGCGGCAACTACACGAGCACGGTGACGGCGCCGAACTACACCTGCGCGAGCACCTACTGCCACTCCGGAGGCGTCGCCACCTCCGCGCCCTTCAGCGCGACGGCCAGCGCGGCGATCGCGTGGAACTCGGCCACCTCCACGACCTGCCAGTCCTGCCACGGCTGGACGGCGACGACGGCCCCGACCATGGGCGTCGCGCTCGGCTCCAGCTTCCAGGGCTCCGCGGTCCACATGAACCACGTGGCCAACGCCGGGGTCATCGGGACCAACTACGTCTGCGGCGCGTGCCACCAGAACACGGTGGCCGCGACGACCGACTCGCCGATCACCACGGCCGCCAACCACGTCAACGGCGTGAAGGACGTCTCGATCGCCCCTAGAGGCGCCATCGCAACGACCCAGGTCTACGCGGGCACGTGCAACACGACCTACTGCCACTCGAGCGGTCAGCGCGCGTACACCTTCAGCCCCATCGCCTGGACCGGCCCGGCGCTCGGCTGCACCGGCTGCCACGGCACGGGCGTGGGGAACACGACCGGCGCGCCCGACTACACCAACGGAGGCGTCAACTCCGCGACGGCCAACAGTCACTCCGCGCACGCGACCTCTTCCGCGACCTGCACGACGTGCCACAACACGTTCGTGACCACGGCGGGCACGGCGATCAACGGCTCGAGCCACACTAACGGCGTCATCAACGTAGCGTTCGACACGGCGGTCGCGGGCACCGTGACCTACGCCGCGGGCACCGCGGCGCCGACGTCGGCCACCTGCACCAACGTCAAGTGCCACGGCAACAACGCGACCGCCGCAGTGTGGGGCGCGACGATGGACTGCACTGGCTGCCACATGGGGGCGACCGGGACGGCCGACGCCGAGGTCGATGACTTCACCTACAACAACGGAACGGTCGCGAAGCTCGATCCTGAGGACTGGATCACCAACGGGCACGGCCTGCCGAGCACGGGCACCTACGACTCGGGCACGGCGGGTGCCGGGTTCGACACGGCGATCGCGGTGAGCAGCGACGACGGGTGCAAGTACTGCCACGACAAGGGCGTCCCGCACGGACAGTTCGGGGTGTCGGCGAACCCGTTCCGGCTGGCGAACGTCGGGGCGGGGAACACGGTCGCGCTCAAGAACGGCGTGTGCACGGCGTGCCACGGCGGCGCGGGCTACCTGGGCAAGACGTCGTTCAAGGGGATCACGGCGGATCACCACGGCACGAAGCACGTGACGACGAACGGCGGCGAGCTCTGCTGGGACTGCCACGATCCGCACGGCGACTCGCGGTACACGACGAACGCGACGGAGACGCCGGTGGTGGCGGCGAATGAAGCGCTCGGTTACATGATCGAGGCGAAGCTCGTGACGACGCACCCGTCGGCGGAGGGGAACACGACCGAGTGGGGCACCAACGGCACGGTTGGCCCGACGTACGCGGCGAAGTCGCCGCGGTTCAACAAGTCGGTCGTGGCGCCGACGACGAGCTACGACTGGGGCGACTACGTCCTGTCGGCGAACCAGAACGGCCTGTGCCAGGTGTGCCACACGTCGACGGTGCACTTCACGAGCACCGCGTGGTCGACGACGATACCGAGCCACAGCGACGCCGACTCGACGCACAACACCACGGGCGGCCGCTGCACCAAGTGCCACGCGCACAACCAGCCGCCTTCGGACGCCTTCCGCGCAAGCTGCTCCGGGTGCCACGGCAACAAGGGCTTGCCGCTGACGCCAGTGAACGCGAACACGGATCCGATGCTCGACTACGCGCCGCCGACGGCGGCGGACGGGACGAGCTCGGCGACGACCGTGAACGGGGTCGGCGCGCACCAGTCTCACGTGAACCAGATCACGCTGCGAACGGACCCGCTCCTCTGCTCGCAGTGCCACGGGCCGAGCGCCAGCCTCCCGAGGCACCCGGGCACGGGCCTCGCGTACATCGAGTGGGGCTCGCTCGCGACGACCGGGGCGGTCACGCCGACCTACGCGCGCGGCACGGGCTGCTCGCTCACCTACTGCCACGGCAACTTCAAGAACGGGAACGACAAGATCACGCCGGTGATCCCGGGTGCGCCGAGCAACCTCACCTTCCCGGCGGTTGCGGACAACACCCTCACCGTGAGTTGGACGGGCGCCGCCGGGGCGACGATCTACAAGATCGAGCGCGCGCCCGACGTCTCCGGGGCGCCGGGAGCATGGCTCCAGGTCGGCACCTCGGCCGGGACGAGCTTCAATGATGGCGGCCTCTGGGCGGCCACCACGTACTGGTATCGCGTCCGCGCGTGGAGCAGCGCAGGCGACGGGCCGTACTCAGGCAACTTCTCGCGGAAGACGACGGGCGGTAATCCCGGACCGCTGACTGCCTTCAATTACAGCTGGCAGTGGGACGATACGGGAGACACGTACGCTGGACTCCAGACGAGCATGCCGGTCTCCGGCTGCGACCTCACCTACCAGACCGCGACCACCGCCGTCGTGACGACGATGTCCTCCACGACCAACACCTGTACCGATAGGCTCTACACCTCCGCAGGTGGTGGCGTCGCGAACGCGCCGCTGATGACTGTCGTGCTAACTACGCCGTTCTCGGTCGCCACTCCCATCACCTCGCCGTCGATCACGTGGAACGTGAGAACCGGCGCTGGTACGACGACGCTCGGCACGCAGCTGGGATACGTGGCGAGCGGGACGTTCACCGGGTTCGGCACCGTGGCCCAGACCAGCGTTAGTACGACCGTCATCAGCGCATCGCCGAACATGTCGGCCCAGACCGGGTCCGTTCCCGCGGGCGCCTCGTTGGCCCTCCGGTTCACGAGGGTTACGACCGATGTGAACGTGATGCGCATCTACTTCTCGAGCACGCTCGGGATCACCAACGTGACCCACCCTGGGGCTTCCACGCCTCCCACCCTGCCGGCGGCTCCGACGGGTACGCCGACCATCTCCGGCTTCAGCGGCGTCGGCACGGCGTCGATGACGCTCGCGTGGAACACCGTCAACTTGGCAACGAGCTACAAGGTGGAGCGTTCGCTCGACGGGAGCACGGGCTGGGTCCAAGTCGGCCAGCCGACGGTCAACTCGCTGACGGACATTGGCCTCACGCCCAACACTCCCTACTGGTACCGCGTCAAGGCCTCCAACGCCGGTGGTGACGCGCCGGCGTACTCGCCCACGGCGTCGCAGCCGACGGCGGCGGCGGCTGGGCTCGCGACATCCTGGACCGGCACGTTCACGCCGGGGGCGACCACGCTCACCTGCGCCAGCTGCCACGGCAACCCGCCGGGCGGCACGCACCCTGCCATGACGAACTGCAGCCTCTGCCACACCAACTACGACGACGCCACCGCAGTGCCACAGAGGGTGGACAAGGCGCGCCACATCAACGGGTTGCTCGAGTACGACGGTGACTGCGTCAGTTGCCACACCTACGCCCTGGGCAGCAGGAGCGCGGTCGTGGGCGAGTTCAACAACGCCTGGTCGCACAAGCGCACCGCGGCAGGAGTGGTGACCATCTGGGACTGCATCGTCTGCCATATGGAGGGCGACCCTGCGACGGGCAAGCCGTCGGGCGACCACATGAATAGCGTGGTCAACCTCCGCGATCCGGACACGGGAAACAACATCCAGATCCCGACCTGGACCAACGCCTCGGGTGCGAGCCCCGGTTCCTTCACGACGGCCCCCGCCGCTCCGAACGCTACCTTCACGAAGTTCAGCCGTGACCTCAGCTTGTCGCTAGAGTCCGACCCCAACGCCTCGACGCTCTACGCCATCGAGATCAACCAGTGCCTCAAGTGCCACGACTCCAACGGAGCAGCCGCGATCGCGGTCGGCAAGCCGCTGGCGGCGATCCTGACGGCGATCCCCGGATCCTCGCCGGAGAAGCCCTTCGGGACGACGATCGCCGGCGCGGGCTACACGGGCGCGGGCATCGTCGCCAACAACGTCACGGGCGGCGTCACCGACATCTACGAGTCGTTCAAGACGACGAACGCCTCGTACCACCCCATCCTCGGGAAGCAGAACAACTCGTACGCCAACAGCACCGACATGGTGACGCCGTGGAACATGACCAAGACCACGGGGAACACCACGAGCTGGGGCTACCTCATGTCGTGCTGGGACTGCCACGCGCCCTTCGGAACGGCCAGCACGGTCACCCTGACCCGCACGGTCACCGCGCATGGCGGCGCGACGACGATCCGCGGCAGCACCTTCATCAACAACTCCACGACCACGCAGTTCTGCCGGGTCTGCCACCTGCTGCCTGCCAATACTTCCGGGCCGCACGGCACCGGGTCGGCGACGTCCGCCATCGACGGCAATCCCCAGCAATACTTGTCGCAGCAGTGCCACCTCTGTCACGGCAGCCAGACGAGCACCAAACCGGCCCGGCCCATCGCTGGTCAGGACTCCCACGGCTTCGACTCCTTCGCTCCGGCGATGGGGGCGGACAAGATGTGGCCGCTCGGGGCGACGGAGTCGTACAAGCCGTACGCCTTCATGCGGAACGTGGGCCCGAGCGGCCAGTGGCGGTCGGGCAGCAACAGCTGGCGTCCGGCGAGCGGGCCGGGCGTCCCGACGGGCGGCGCGACGTGCCAGGGCACGCTGTGTCGCAGCAGCCACGGCAACTACACGCCGGGCGGCGTCTACTGACGACGTCGACCGAGCGTTACGAAGGTGGCTGACCAGCAGCAGGCGGGCGGCACCGCCGAATCAAGGCGGCCCGCGGGGATCCTTCGTCGGATCACCTCGTTCCTGACGTCACCGGAGCTCGCCATCGGGCTCCTGGTGGCGGTCCTGGTGGCGTGCGTGGTCGGCGTCACGCTGGTGCGTGGCGCGAGGGCCGGGGAGCTGATCTTCGGGGCGCCGTGGTTCAACGGGATGCTGGTGCTCCTCGCCATCAGCTCTGCGACCGCCTTCTTCAGCCGCACCTGGCGTCGGAAGCTGACCCTGGTCTCCGCAGGGATGATCATGTTCCACGTCAGCTTCGCCGCCACGCTAGGAGGGATCGCCTTCAACCGGCTCTTCTTCTTCGACGGGCTCCTCCGGTTGACGGAGGGGGAGACGCTCCCCAACGACCGGCTGGAGAGCTACGACCGCGTGGACAAGGGGCGGTTCTTCGATCTCTCCCGGCTCCGCGGCGAGACCACGCTGGTGAAGATGCACGTGAACTACCGGGTGGAGGGTGAGAACAAGCGCGCGGCGTACGAGGTGGCCGTCAACGACGGTGACGCGATCGTCCGCAAGGTGATCTACGTGACGGAGCACCTCGACTTCGAAGGGGTTCGCTACTTCTGCCAGATGGAGGGCTACTCGGTTCTCCTCGTCCTCGGCGACGCGAAGGGGCGGGAGCTCTACGGGGCGCACGTGCCGCTCCAGAGCGTCGCGCGGCCGGAGGGCGGCTACCGTTACGCCTCGTGGAAGGGGGCCGAACCGGTGCCGTTCCCTTTTCCGCCTTCCCCCGATCATCCCCACGTCGAGCTCACCATGGAGTACCGCCCCAACACGGTGGTCGAGCGGTCAGGGGACGTCACGTTTGACGTGCGACCGCTCGGCGAGGACGCGACGACGGGAGAGCTACGCTCGGGGACCGTTCCCGTCGGAGGCACGTTCGACGCCGGGCCGGTGAAGCTCTCTCCGAGGGAGATCCGATACTGGGTCGGGGTGAACGTTCGCTACGATCCGGGCCTCTCCGTAGTTCTCGCGAGCCTCTGCCTCGGCCTCGCGGGGATGGTGCTCACCTTCGTCGGGCGCGTTCGGCAGGGTGGCGCCCGACGCAGGGCGACGTAGAATCCGGCCTCGTACGCGGCCCCCGGCGGGTCGACAGAAATGGAGCGGTGATGAGGGTCGAACAGGTCCTGTTCTGGAGCGCCGTGGTGCTTTACGGCCTCAGCGCGTTCAGTCACATCTTCGGGCTCATCGCGAGGTCGGAGAGGCTCTTCCGCGTCGGGCTCGTGACGGCCGCCGCCGGCTTCCTCCCGCACACCTTGAGCATCGCGGCCCGCTGGACCGCCGGCGCCAACCCGTTCATCAGCACGGCCGAGTCCCTGACGCTCGGGATGTGGGTCTCGGTGCTGTTCCTGCTGCTGCTGCGGCTCTTCAACAAGCAGGTCGAGGCCCTGGGCACGCTCGTCATGCCCGTGGCCTTCGTCCTCATCGGCTGGGCAGGCACGCTCCGCACGGCGCCCTCGCCGGAGCTCGTGCCGGCGCTCCAGAGCGCCTGGCTCTGGGTCCACATCGTCGGGGCGAGCGTCGGCTTCAGCTCGGTGCTCATCGCGGCGGGGCTCGGTTTCCTGTACCTCCTGAAGGAGCGGAAGACCGGGGCGCTCTTCGATCGGCTCCCCTCCCTCGAGGCGCTGGACGGGCTCGGCTACCGCTACGTGGTCGGCGGCTTCACCATGTACGGCGTGATGATCGTATCGGGGGCGTTCTGGGCCAACCAGGTCAAGGGCACCTACTGGAACTGGGACCCCGTCGAGGTCTGGTCGCTCGTCTCCTGGCTCGTCTACGGCATCTACCTGCACCTGCGCAGCACCTTCGGCTGGCGCGGGCGAAGGCTCGCCATATATTCGCTCGTGGCCGTCGCCGTCATGGTCGTGAGCTACTGGGGGATCCCCTTCTCCGTCGAGACCTTCCACTCGGGCTTCCGCATCGAGCACTAGCAGCAGGGGAAGCGAGTAGGAAACTCCTTGAAGCTCTGCATCATCAAGCCGCCGTTGCCCTTCGGCTGGGCCCCGATCGCCCCTCCCATTCTCGAGTACCTCGCGGCCCTCACGCGGCGGGCCGACCCGAGCATCGAGATCGAGCTGTACAGCGCGAGCGCGACGCCGGATGTCTTCGACACGCTGGAGTGCGACCTCGCCGGCATCAGCCTGCTGACGCCGACGGCGGTGCCTGGCTACCGGATCGCCGACGGGCTGCGCGCGCGCGGGATCAAGGTGGTCGTCGGCGGCATGCACGCCTCGGCGCTGCCGGAGGAGGCGAAGCAGCACGCCGACGCCGTGGTGATCGGCGAGGCCGAGTCGGTCTGGCCGCAGGTGCTGAAGGACTTCCGGGCCGGGCGGCTCCAGCCTTTCTACAGGGGCGAGCAGCTTCCGCTCGACGATCTCCCCACGCCGCTCTACGGCATGCTGGAGCACGGTCACCGCTTCCGGATCGTGAACACGGCGCGCGGCTGCCCGTACCAGTGCGCCTTCTGTTCGGTGAACAAGTACTTCGGGTCGAAGATCCGGATGCGCCCGATCGACGACGTCGTGCGCGACGTCGACGCGATCCCGGGCAGCATGTACATCAACGGCGACGAGAACATCTGGTGGCTCGGCAAGCAGGACCGCGCCATCGACCTCTTCACCGCGCTGCGCGGCAGCAGGAAGAAGTGGATGGGCTTCGGCAGCCTGGCCCCCGTCCTCTCGCTCGTGGGCTCGCGCATGCTCAACGCCGCCCGCGAGTGCGGGATGTTCACGGTCTGGGTCGGGTGGGAGTCGATCGGCGAGGGGGCGCTCGAGGCCTACGGCGCCGAGCCCAAGGTGGGCGTGGACCGCGAGCGGGCAGTGAAGACGCTCAAGGACCACGGCATCGACGTCTCGCTCTTCTTCATGCTCGGCTCGCGCGCGGACTCGCTCGACGACTACCAGCGCGCCGTGGAGGTCGCCGACCGGCTGGGCGTGAGCATGCACCCGTCGCTCGTCGTCCCGTACCCGGGCACCGAGCTGCGCCAGCAATACGAGCCGTACCTCTTCAAGGACCTGGGCTGGGAGTACTACAACGGCGCCTACGCGCTCTTCGAGCACCCGGATCCGGCGATGACTCCCGAGGTCCGCGAGCGGCGCTTCTACGAGATGTCGCTGGAGCTGCTGAGCACCGGCCGGATCCTGAAGCACATGCTCGACGTCCCCGTGCGCGGCTTCCCTTACGCCCACATCCTCTCGCTCACGAACCAGTTCCCGGTCCGCAAGGGGATGAAGGTCGCCTTCGAGCAGTGGAAGGCGTCGCGCCACGCCGTTCGCGCGAGGCAGTGCGTCACGCCGACGGGGCGGGCGGAGTAGTCGCCGCCGCCGCCGCCGCGGCAGGTCAGTGGATCGCCAGCTCCGACGACACCAACAGCCAGCGATAGAGCGCCACCGGGATCGGGTGCGCGGTGACCAGGGGGTAGAGGTAGAGGTTCCATGCCAGCAGGATCCCCGCGATGCCCCAGTGGACCTGTGGCGGCAGGCGATCGGTGCAGCGATCGAGGAGCAGCGCGATCGCCGCGAAGGCGAACGGGAGGAGGGGGAGCGCGGAGTAGATGAACGTCGCGCGCTCGACCGGCAGGAAGAGCAGGTACATGGCGGCGAAGTAGAGCGCCGGCATGGCCCAGTCGAGGCGCCGGACCCGCCAGGCGAGGACGGCGGTGGCCGCCACCGCGGGCAGGGTGAACCCCCAGATCGGCAGGTCGTTGACGTAGAGGAGGAAGACCCCTCGGTCGGCCCCCAGGAGCTTCCCGTCGCCTATCCAGATCGGGCGGAGGAACCACTCCAGCGCCGAGGTGTGGTTCTGGAAGACGCGCCGTTGGTCGACGACCTGAACGTAGCGCTCGTTCATGGCCTGGAGGTGGGAGTACGCGTTGAGCACGAACTCCGGGAGCTCGGCCAGCCTGTATCCGCGGCCGAACCACGGGCCGTACGTCGCCGCGTAGACGGTGACCGGGATCGCCGTCCAACAGCAGAGGAGGAAGAGCGCCGTCCCGGGCCTGCGGTAGTTGCTGTTCTCGAGGAGGAGCAGCGCCAGCATCAGGAGCCAGGCGGGTGCGTAGTACCACTTCGTCGCGAGCGCGCAGCCGAGCAGGAGGGCAGAGGCGACGAGCCAGGGGGTCCGGTGCCGCCCGAAGGCGAAGAGGACGGCGGCCCCGAGGAAGAAGGTGCCGCCGTACACCTCCTCGAAGGTGAAGCGCGACAGGACGACGTGGAGGGGATCGGTGGCGACGAGGATGCCCGTGATCAGCGCGACCCGCCGGCCTCCGACCCGGAAGCCGAAGAGCCAGGCCAGTACGGCCGCCGCCGAGCCGAACAGCACGTTGCGCATCCGCCAACCGTACGGGTTGTCGCCCAGGAGCTTAATGAAGGCGTAGCCCGAGAGGTTCCGGAGGGGCGGGTGCTCCCATGTGTCAGGCTCGAAGCGGCCAGCCTCCCAGTAGTTGATCGCGCCCGCCATGTTCGAGTTCTCGTCCTGCCACCTCGTCGGAGGACGGCCGAGGTCGTGGAAGCGGAGCGCGAAGGCGAGGACGAAGAGGAGCCCCATCTGCACGAAGTCGCGCCTCGTCATCTCGGGGCCTCCGCGTCGAAGATGATCGTCAGGTCACTCGGGATGCCGGCCCTGCCCAGGAGCGCCGGGATCTCCCCTCGATCGAAGAGCGCCGCGTTGACGTAGACGAGGGCGGGCTCGCCGAGTTGCCAGAGCGCGGAGCTCGCGACCGCGATGAGCGGGAGCCCTCCGGCCTCGTGGAGGTAGAAAGCCCGGTCCGTTCCCGGCACGCTCCGATAGGGGAGATAGGTCTCCGGCCTCCGCGCGAGGTCCTCCCACTCTTCGTCCCGCACGACGAGGATGATCTTCCGGACGACGTTGTTCAGGACCGCGTGCTCGAGGAAGTTCCCGGTCGTGACGGGTGCCCCGCCGCGGAGCTGATCGTAGGTGGTGGTGAGGTGCGGGTAGCGGTCGAAGAGGAGCAGGATCCTCCCGCGGACCCCAGCCTCCCGCCAGCGGCGGAAGGCCTCCTCGGGAGTCCTCACCGCGAGGGTCGTCGTGCCCTCCAGATAGACGCGTCCGTGCGCGCCGTGGAGCGCGAGAGACGCCGCGGTCAGCGCGAAGGCTAGGAGCGACGCCAGCGCGACGACGCGCTTGTGGGAGTAAGTGTCCCCACGCGGGACCGGTCGTGTGACGTCAGGGGTCACCTTCGCTCCGGCTTGATTGCGAGGAGCAGGACGAGGACGGCGCCGAGGGCGGAGAGGGCGAGGCCGAGGCGGAGCTCCGGGGGGTCGTAGGTCATGACCAGCCTGTGGCGGCCGGCGGGCCAGCGGACGGCGCGGACGAGGAAGTCGGCGGCCAGGATCTCGGCGGGCCGGCCGTCGACGGTGGCGCGCCATCCGGGCCAGAAGGCGTCCTGGACGACCAGCAGCGAGGGGGCGTCGGCCTCGGCCTCGACGCGGACGGTGCCCGTGCCGCGCTCGAAGCCCAGGACGCGCCCCGGCGCCGTGCGGGGCGGGTCCTTAGCCTCCAGCACCACCGTCTCGTCCGCTCCGGGGGACGCCAGGACGTCGAGGAGGAACATGTGCGCGTACTCGGGGGTCGGCTGGACGATGACCCGGCGCGGGAAGAAGGCCCAGGGACGGTGGGGAACGGCCCAGAGCTCGAAGTTGAGCCCGGGCTCGCGCTGCACGAGCCGGCCTCCCTCGACGGCGGCGGCCGTCGCGGCGCGGGAGGCCTCGTCGTAGGGGAGGACGACCGCCACGTGCGTGAGCCCGAAGCGGCGCAGCGCGCGCATCCAGTCGAAGCCCAGGGACCGGACCAGCGTCGTCAGCCGGCCGGGGTCGAAGGCGCCGAACGGCTCGACGGTGTCGACGCGGGCGGCGACGTTCGTCGCTGGACGCAGGAACCTCCGGTTGAAGTGAGCGCTGCCTTCGACGGGCCCGTCGGGATCGTTGGTGGGGAGCAACTCCTCCTCCGGGTGCAGCAGCCGCACGGGCGGGGAGTCCGTCTCGAGTCGGAGCGGGGAGACCTCGCCGCGCGCCACCGGCGAGCCGAAGTGAGCGGCGTAGCGCAGGGCGGCCACGGGAGCGGCGGCCAGCAGCAGCGCGAGCGCGAGGACGCGCCGCCGCTCCCCCGGGAGACGATCCGCGGCGAGCAGGGCGGCGAGCAGCACGATCAGGTGCGGCAGGCCCCGGGCGACCTGGCGAAGGTGGAAGGCGGCCGCCTCGCCCGGGATCCGCTCCGCGAGCCCGCTCGCCGCTGGGGCGATCGACAGGACGATGAACGCGGCGGCGGCGGTCAGCGTCAGCGCACCGAGCGCTCGCCTCCAGCGCGGGGAGAGGCGGGAGACGCCGAAGGCGTCGACGCCGAGTGCGGCGAGTGCGGCGACGCAGAGTGTGAGCGGAGCCATCAGCTTCTCGGTGTAACGGAAGCGGCTCCAGATCGGGACCCAGCCGAGGAGTTGGCGGGCGCCAAGGTGATGGCCGAGGGCGAGCCAGAGGAGGGCGAGGCAGGCGCCGCCGAGGAGGAGGGCGGTGCGGCGTCGGCCGTTGCAGCGGAGGGCCGCCCAGCCGAGCGCCGCGGCGACGAGGAGCGGCGCCCCGAGGTAGACGCTCTCGGCGAAGACCGATGGCACCGGGCTTCCGGAGGCCGTCGCCGGCAGTTCACGGAGCGGGCCGCGGGCGATGCCGGGGACGATCCACTCCAGCAGGCGAGCCGGAGGGAGCGCCCAGCGCGCCTTCTCCCAGTCCGAGGACTCGAGGCTCCTGTAGGTGCGTGGGAGGAGAGCGGCGGTTGGGAGGATCTGGACGGCGGCGAGGAGAAGGCCGGCGCCCATCCCGACTGCGGCGCGGGCGAGGCCGCGGAGGCCCCCGGCGTCGGCGGCGAGGAGTATGCCGAGGATGAGGCCGACGAGCGCGACCTGCGCGTCGCCCGAAAGGAAGGCGCAGGCAGTGGCGAGGGCGGTGGCGACGAGGCCCCATCGTGCGCCCATGCCGGCGGAGCGAGCGGCGGCGAGGAGCCAGGGGAGGGTGGAGAGACCGGCGAGGAAGACGAGGTTGCCGGTCATGGAGACGGAGAAGCCGGAGAGGGCGAAGGCGAGGCCCGCGGCGGCGGAGGCGGTAGGGGAGGCTGCGAGGGAGCGGGCGAGGAGGAAGGCGCCGAGGGCGGCGGCGACGAGCCAGACGAGGATGAGGAAGTCGATGGAGGAGGGGGCGAGGAGGGCGCCGAGGAGTGAGACGGGGTGGAGGACGGAGTGGATCCCCTCGGCGAAGAGGGGCTTGCCGGTCCCCTCGTAGGGATTCCAGAGCGGGAGGTGGCCGGCGCGCAGCTCCTGGACGACGAGGGTGCGGACGGGGGCGTAGAGGA
>JBAVTL010000073.1:0-2923 GCA_049696175.1 Anaeromyxobacteraceae bacterium | reverse complement strand
ACCGGGCCGCGCGTGGCCTGGTGGACGATCTGCGACGCGCTCATGTCCGCGCGCCCGACGACCCGCGCCGGATCGGGGTGGACCACCACCCGCCCGCGCCCGTCCACGAGGTAGACGCGGTAGGCCGCGGAGCGCGCGAAGATCCGGAGCAGCCGGTCCGGCTTCAGGATCGCCACGACGGCGCTGCCGCCGTCGGGGCTCACCGCCGCCAGCGTGAGGAGCGGGACGTCGGGCGGGAGGCTCGCGTTCTGGAGCTGGGGACCCTCGGCCGCGAGCGCCTCGAACGCGACCGGCGCGGTGCGGCGCGCCTCGTCGACGTCCTCGCGCGCGAGGTCGGCGGCCTCCAGCCGCGCGGGGTCGTTCCAGGCGACCTCGCGCTCGAAGCCTCCGCCCCTGCTGCGCCAGAGCTCCACGCCGAGGAGGTCGGGATCCGACTCGACGAGCAGGCGCGCCTGCTGGAGCGGATCGCCGCGCGACGAGGCGGCCGCGAAGTAGAGGAGCTTGTCGACCCTGCTCCCGAGGCTCTCGCGCAGCTGCTCGGAGACCGTCGTGGCGAGGGAGGAGGTGAGGTCGTACGTGTAGGCGAGCCGATCGCGCGTGAAGAGCCGGTTCGCGAGCGCGAACCAGGTGACCAGGGCGGCGAGCAGGACGCCGGCGAGGAGCACCAGGATCTGCGTTCGGATGGAGTGGATCATCGGGCGCGCGCTCCTCGGGTCAGCAGCCGCCACCGCCGGTGACACAGGCTCCGGACGCGCACGCGCCGGAGAGCGACCGATCGATGCAGACGATCTCGCAGGGGGTCCCGTCGGGGAGGTTGGGCCCCGGCTGGCACGTCAGCCCCTGGCAAGGGTCGGGGCCGGTGCAGGGGTCTCGATCGTCACACGTCCCGTTCGAGGTGACGCATGTGGTCAGGCGGACCTTCAGGGCTCCGACGAGCCGGGCCTCCTCGCCGTCCGGCGCGACGAGGACGACGTCCCAGTCGCCTGGCGAGGTCGCGGCGGAGAGCCACCCGCGCACGTCGGACGGCGAGACGACGGTGACGTCAGCCAGCGGCACCGGGGGCGCGCTGCCGCGCCTGAGCTCGGCGCGGAAGCCGGAGACCAGGGTTCGCGAGGGATCGTCGAAGTCGACCGTCACCGAGGGCACGAAGCCGGAGCCGCTCATGATCAGGATCGCGTCCCGGTCGTTGGCCACGACCGAAGGGCTCACGGCGGAGACCACGGGCGCGGGGGGCTCGCCCCACGTGCAGCCCGCGAGCGCGACGAGCGTCATGGAGAGGCGACGGATCATCGGCCCAGACGATACCCCAAAGAGAGCGCCAGCCCACCGGTCCGGAGGCGCCCGAGCGGCCCATCGACGCCGCCGAGCCCCCCCGCGAGCTCCATGAAGGCCTCTCCCGGGCCCAGGCGACGTCCGGCGCCCGCGACCAGGTCGAGCGCGCCGGTCGCCTCGAGCGCACCCTGGTCGGGAAGCCTGACCATCACCAGATCGACGCCGAGCCCGGCGCCCGCGTAGAGCCGCCCCCATCTGGCCGCGAAGGTGCGTGTGACCAGCGCCCGGATCGGGAACACGTCAGCGGTCGCGTCGAGCGGCGCGGTGATCCCAGCGCTGATCGGCACGGTCGCCCGCTCCCGCCACCAGCCGGCGCGGAGCGCGGCCGACCAGGCGGCGCCGAACCACGGCAGCGGCCACGTCCCCTCGACCGTGACGGACGGCGCGACGACGCCGAGCAGGTTGTCGCGCCAGCCCACCATCAGCCCAGGGCGCCCTTCACTGAAGACGTCCATCGCCCTCACGCCCTCCACCCCGAGGTCTGGCCCCGGCGCGAACGGCTGCTCGATCCCGGCGGCGGGCAGGATCGGCCCGGCGCCCGGCTGCGGCTCCTGCGGCGACTGCACCGCGGCCTCCCCGACCGCCGCCGGCTTGAGCGGAGGAGCCGCGAGGAGCACCGGCTCCGGCGGCGGCTTCCTACGGCTCGCGACCGGGGGCGGCTCGTTCAGGACCGGCGCGATCGTCTTGGCCGCGCTCCATTGCCCTGGGCGTCCGTCGGCGTCCACGGCCCGCACGCGCCAGTACCTGCGCGCCTCGGACGGTCCCAGCCGGTAGCCGGCCAGCTCGACGCGCGCGTCCAGCTCGCGCTGGGTGAAGGCCACGTCGGTCGCGACCTGCAGGTCGTAGCCCACGGCGCCCTGGATCGGCTGCCACCTGAGGACGACGCGCTCCGCGAGGTCGGCGCCCGAAGCGACCGGCGCGCCGGCGGCCCAGAGCGCCGCGAGGAGCGGCCAGCCGCTAGCGCGCATGGCCATCCTCCTCGATGGCGGCGTCGAAGAGCTGCGGCGCGTCGAGCACCGGCCTGCGGATGAGCCGGAAGGCGACGCCGGCCGACGGCGGCGAGAGCCGCTCGGTCTCGCGCGGCCGCTCCGCGCGGACGCGCCAGTAGTAGATCCCCTCCGCGAGATCGAGCGCCGCCCAGAGCCCTGGCCCGCTCGCCGGCTCGGAGAAGGCGATCTTGCGGAAGGCCGCGTCCGCCGCGACCTCCACGCGGTACCTGGCGGCGCCGGTCACCGACGTCCACCAGAAGGGCACCTGCACCCCCTGCGGCGCGAGGACGATCTCGCCGGGCGCGGGGGAGAACGGGCGCGGCGGACGATCGGCGATGGCCGTGAACTTCCTGACCTCGCTGATGGGCGCCGAGGCGCCGTCCACGATCCGCCAGTACCACGCGCCCGGCGCGTCGACCGTCACCTCGAACAGCCCGGCGGCACCGGGCCCGCTCGCGACCGTCCGCGCGAACGAGCGCTCGCGGCTCACCTGCAGCGTGCCGTCCCGCGCCGCGTCACCGTCCCATCGCAGCACCGCGGCGGCCGGGAACTCCTCGGCGTAGATCCGGTGGCTCCTCGATGGCGTGACGAGCGCCACGCGC
>JBAVTL010000072.1:0-4130 GCA_049696175.1 Anaeromyxobacteraceae bacterium | reverse complement strand
GCCCTGAGGACGGTCGAGCGCAGGCGCGTCGCCGCCGGCGGCATTCCGGGCGGAGTGGGCAGCGCCGCGTAGGTGACGCGGGGCTGGCCCCCCTCGAGCTTGAAGTAGTTCATCAGGTCGGTGAGCGCCTCGGCCTGCGCCGCCATCTCCTCGGAGGTAGAAGCCAGCTCCTCGGAGGTGCTGGCGTTGCGGCCGGTGACCTCGTCGACCGCCATCATCGCCTGGTGGATCTGGGCGACTCCGGCCGCCTGCTGCTGGCTTGCCGCCGCCACCTCCTGGACGAGGTCGGCGGTCTTCTGGATCGACGGCACCAGCGCCTCGAGGAGCGTGCGCGAGCGGTCGGCGACCGAGACGCTGGACTCGGCGAGGCCGCCGATCTCGCGGGCCGCGTGCTGCGCGCGCTCCGCGAGCTTCCGGACCTCGCCAGCGACCACCGCGAAGCCGCGCCCCTGGTCCCCAGCCCGCGCCGCCTCGATGGCGGCGTTCAGGGCGAGGAGGTTGGTCTGGTAGGCGATCTCGTCGATGATCGAGATCTTCTCGGCGATGACGTTCATCGCCGCCACGGTCTCGGCCACCGCCTTGCCCCCCTCCGTGGCGTCGTGCGCTCCCTTGCGCGCCATCTCGTCGGTCAGCCGGCTGTTCTGGGCGTTCCGCTCGATCGAGACGTTCATCTGCTCGAGCGCGGCGGTGATGGAGTCGACGCTGGAGGAGAGCTCGCCGGTCCCCTGCGAGAGCCCCTGCGACGCCTGCGAGACCTGGCTGGAGGCATGTGTCAGCGCCTGGGAGCCCGCCCGCACCTCGCCGATGACGTGGGAGAGCTCGGAGACGAGATCGGCCTGGGCGCCGAGGAGGCGTCCGAGCTCGTCCCTGCCGCCGGCCGCGACCGTCACCGTCAGATCGCCCTTCGCGAGCCTGCGGGCGACGCCCATCGCCTCGCGGATGGGGATCGCGAGCGAGCGCGCGATGAACCAGCCGAGGAGGCCGACGAAGAGCGCGATGATCCCCGTGACCACGCCGAGCTTGCGGAGCTCCCTCGCGTAGGCGGCGTCCACGTCGTCGACGTAGATGCCGGAGCCGACCACCCAGCCCCACGGCGCGTAGCCCTTCACGTAGGAGATCTTGGGCACGGGCTCGACGCGCCCCGGCTTCGGCCACATGTAGTCGATGAACCCCTCGCCTTCGCGCCGGACCTCCTGCACGAAGGCGACGAAGAGCGCCTTGCCGTTGGGGTCCCGGTAGTCCGACACGTTCTTCCCGTCGAGCTCGCGCTTGATCGGGTGCATCACGACGCGCGGCTCCATGTCGTTCACCCAGAAGTACTCGGAGCCGGCGTACCGGAGGGTGCCGAGCGCGGCGAGCGCGGCGCGCTTCGCCGCCTCCTCCGTCATGCGCCCCGCGGTGGCTTCGGCCCCGTAGTTGGCGACGACGCCGTGAGCCACCTCGACCAGGTGCCGGGTCTTCACCTTCCGGTCCTCGAGCATCTCCCGCCGGAGCGTCGCGAGGACCTGGGCGGTGGAGATCAGCATCCCGGCGAGGCCGATCGCGATGAGGACGACGAGCTTGCTTCGGGTGGAGAGGTTGCGGACGAGTTGGGTCATCAGGTGGTCCCGCAGCAAGGGTGGACGACACAACGTAGTACCTGTAAGGGGCGTTCCGCAAGAGTTGCGCGCAACTTTCGCCTGATGACCGTCCGATCATGGTGCGCAAGGCACGGGCAGACCCGCCCTGCCTGACCTAGGCAAGCTCAGTTAAACCAGGTGGTTGTGCCTGATGTTCAGCTGGCGGAGGGAATGATCCGCGCCAGGAAGCTGCCCGGCTTCACGGTGGGAAGTGAATCCACCTCCGCAATAGCTGCGCTCATCTCGGCGAAGCGCGCCTCGTGCGTCGTGATGACGACCGGCACTCCCTCGCCCGTCTCGTCCGCCCTGTCACGCTGCGTCACGGAGCCGATCGAGATGCCGTGCCTTCCCAGGATGCCGGTGATCGCGGAGAGGACGCCGGGCTGATCGAGCGCTGTGATGCGCACGTAGAACTCGCTCGAGGCCATCCCGGGGGAGCGGAGCCTCGTCGCGTCGCCGTTCCGGATCCGGGCGCCGCTCACCGGCATGCGCGAGACCGCGCCCGAGAGGATGTCGCGCGCGCAGGAGACGAGGTCGGCCACCACGGCGCCGCCGGTGGGCAGCGCGCCGGCGCCGCGCCCGAAGTAGAGCGACGGGCCGAGGTTGTCGTCCTCGAGGTAGACGGCGTTGAAGACGCCCGCCACCGACGCGAGCGGGTGCGAGGCCGGGACGAGCGCGGGGTGGACCCACGCCTCCACCTCGCCGCCGTGGCGGGACGCCGACGCGAGGAGCTTGATCCGGTAGCCGAGGTTGTTCGCGGTGGTCAGGTCGAGCGGCGTCACGCCGGTGATCCCGCAGCGCGCGATGTCGTCGGGCGAGACCGTCAGGTCGAAGCAGAGGTTGACGAGGATGGCCAGCTTCTGCGCCGCGTCGATGCCCTCCACGTCGAGCGCCGGCTTGGCCTCGGCGAAGCCCAGGGCCTGGGCGTCGGCGAGGATCTCCTTGAACGGCTTCTGCTCGTGCGCCATCCGGGTGAGGATGTAGTTGCACGTGCCGTTGATGATGCCGGTGGCGCGCTGGATCCGGTTGGCCACGAGCCCCTGCCGGATGGCGTGGATGAGCGGGATGCCGCCGGCGACGCTCGCCTCGAAGCCGAGGCTCACCTGCTTCTGCTCCGCCTTGCCCGCGATCTCGTCCCAGTGCGTGGAGAGGAGCGCCTTGTTGGCGGTGACGACGTGCTTGCCGTTCTCCATGGCGGCCAGGATCAGGCTCCGCGCGGGCTCGATGCCGCCGATCAGCTCGACGACCACCTGGATCTGCGGGTCGTTCACGACGGCCATCGCGTCGGTCGTGAAGACCCCCGGGGCGAGCCCGAGCTTCGTCGCGCGCTCGGGGCTGAGATCCGCCACCTTCGCGATCTCGAAGGGGACTCCCACGCGCCGCTCGATGAGGGCGCCGTTACGCTGCAGGATCTCCACCGTGCCGGCCCCGATGTTGCCGAGCCCGAGGATTCCGACCTTGATCGCCTTGTCGCCCATTGATGTCCCTTCGCCGCCTGGGTTCCGCCCGTGTGTGGCGTCCGACCGAACGTTGAACCACGGCAGGGCCTTCCTCTTCCAGCACTAACGGCGAGTGCTGCGGCGCGATGCCGCCCGGCCGGCGGTGAATGCCCGGGCAGGCGGGCCGTCGATCACCTCGTAAGGCCACACTCAACGGAGGAGCACATGCTTCGACTCGTCATCGCCGCCCTCGCCAGCTTCGCCCTCGCCGCCTCGGCCGCCGCCGCCCCCCCGCCGAAGACCGTCACCTTCCAGGCGAAGCCGGGCGTCGTCACCTTCACCCACGAGGCGCACCAGAAGCGGGCCGGCGACTGCAAGGCCTGCCACGCCGCCGCGCCGGCGAAGCTCGAGGGGAAGGACGCCGCCCACAAGCTCTGCCTCGACTGCCACAAGGAGAAGAAGGCCGGCCCGACGAAGTGCGCCGAGTGCCACAAGAAGGCGTAGCGCGAGCCCTCGGTGCTTCCTCCCCTCTCCCCCAACGGGGGAGAGGGAAGGGTGAGGGGATCAGGGAGAGGAGCTGAACTGCGGGTGCGCCCGGATCCGCTCGAGCGCGTCGTCCGGCGCGTCCGCGGGGAAGGGCGCCGACGAGCGCTCCAGCCGCTCCAGCCAGCGCCGGTCGAGCGGACGGACGAGATCGGCCGGATCGGCGGCGGCCGCCGTCGTCTGCTCCTTCGGGCCGCTCCCGTCGCCCGCCCCGACGAAGAAGCCCGCGAGGAGCTGGGCCGAGCGGATCGCCGTCGCCGTGCTGTAGGTGTAGACGGTGGCGCGCGGACCGCACCGGGCGCGCAGCGTGCAGAAGGCCTCGAGCGTCCAGAGCCCCGGGTTCGTCTTGGGCGAGTAGGGATCCCAGAAGACCACGTCGGCGAGCGCCTGCTCAGACGCGATCGTCTTGAGCGCCTCCCCGATCCGCAGCCGCCACGCCGTCCTGGCGGTGGCGTGGTGCGCCTCGGCGAGGAGGGCACGGGCCGCCTCGGCCTCCTCCGCCGAGGTGCCGAGCCGCGCGACGCCGTCG
>JBAVTL010000071.1:0-2044 GCA_049696175.1 Anaeromyxobacteraceae bacterium | reverse complement strand
CAACTCGCCTCCAGCGACGCCGCGCTCGTCCCCGCCCGTCGCGGCCTCGATCCTGAGGTAGTCCACGACGAGCCAGCCCTCGGCCGCCGCGAAGGGATCCCCACCCACCAACGCGACGACGGGCCGGGACGCGGCGAGCGGGCGGGCGAGGAGGAGGCGGCCACCGACCGGATCGAGCTCGTAGTCACGCCCCCGGGTGAGCACGCGCGACGCCACCACGAGGCGGGAGAGCGGGTCGCGCCACTCGACGCGCACAGCCTCGCTGCCGGCGACGATCTGCGTGTGGCGCAGGTAGAAGAGCGAGCCACCGGTCGCCAGGAGCACGTCCTGCGACGGCGCCCCGGGCGCGAGACCGTTCGCGTCCTCGCCCGCGCGGCCACCGAAGAGGAGCCCGTCGAGCCGTACCGGTCCGAGCGCGCGCCCCCCTTCGACCCGCCCGCCGAAGAGGGCGAGGTCGTGCGTCCCAAGCTCCCCCTTCGCGAGCCCCGAGCGGACGTTTCCGAGCAGGAGGGCCGCCCCGTCACCCTCCACCCGGGCCCAGAGCCGGCCTCGCCCCGGGTTCGAGTCACCGAGGGAGCCCTGATCGCCCGCGTTCGCGAACGACCGGAGCGGATCGACGACGAGCTGCGCCGCGAGCGAGTCGCGCGGGCTGGCGAGCGCCGCCACGGAGCGGTCGCGATCATCGAGATCGAGCCCTCCGTCGAGCCTGAGCCCGCGCCACCGGCCGCGGACCGAGGCCGCTGCACGCCCGCTCGCGAGGAACCCCGCGCTTCCCCCGAGCTGAAGCTCCAGCTCGCCCGCGAGGAGCCACTCGAAGGCGTCGGCGGGCGCGACCGCCACTGAGCCCTCTGTCGTCGCCCCCCCGCTAGTCGCCGAGACCGTGAGCGTTCCGCCGGTGGCGCTCCCCCACGCGCCGAAGCGGCCGTCCCCGTCCACGTTGACGAGGCGGCCCCCGACCCGCACCTCCACTCCAGGCGACGCCCTCCCAGCGATCAGCGCGCCGTCGCCGGCCAGCCGGGAGCGCATGACGGCGAGCTTCCTCGGTCGCGCGGGGTAGACGCGCAGCGGCCCGGACGCGGGGCGGGCGACGCGCAGCTCGAGCGCCCAGAGCGCGAGCCCTCCCTCCGCGGTCGCCACGGTCAGGCCGAGGGCGTTGAGCCCCTCGGCGAGCGGAACCGTGAGCGCCCACCTGCCGTCGGGACCGGCCTCGGCCTCGACTCCCGCGCTCCGCACGCGCGAGCCGGGGGACGCCGTGCCTCCGATCGGCCATAGGATCCGCCCCGGCTCGGCGCGGGGAGCGCCTCGACCGCGGGGCTCGACGCTCCCCGCCTCGCCGTCCCCCGAGGCGACCGGCACCGGCAGTTCGACCCGGGTGATCCCGCGGGGAGCGAGCTCGAAGCTCCTCCGGACGCCGAGCCCGTCTACTGCGACCGCGTGGGCTCCGTAGGCGGATCGATCGGAGAGGACGATCCGCGTCGTGACGTCCACGGCGTGGAAACGCCCTTCGTCGTCGGCGACGGCGCTCCTGCCGTCGTCGAAGCGGAGCCGCGCGCCGCCGATCCCTGGCTCGTCGGCGCGACAGGTCCCGTCGCCGTCCAGGTCCAGGCAGACGCGCCCCACGACCGTCCCGCCCGGCCCCGGCTCGGCAGCGACGCGCGCCACCTGCCCGGCTCCCGCGGACGGGCCGGCGAGCAACGCCAGCGCACCGAGCCACCAGAGCGCGCTGCGAACGCTCACCGGACCTCCAGGATCGCGGCGACGCCCGACTCCGCGTCGATGACGGCGACCGTCCCGTTCCCGCCCCGCACCGCGCACCGCCCCCCATCGCCATCGACCTCGACGGGGCCGAGGCGGACGGTGTCGCTCTCCGCGCTCACCGCCCGGCCAGGGAGCGTGGCGCCGTCAGGTCCGCGGACCTTCCAGCGGATCCAGCCCGCCGCCAGCGACGCCGCGACGTCCACGCTGCCGGGCGGACGGAGCGCCAGCTCCACGTCGCGCGTGACGGAGAGCCCGGGGGCCGGTGTGGCGGCCCACTCCCACGCGA
>JBAVTL010000070.1:0-2031 GCA_049696175.1 Anaeromyxobacteraceae bacterium | reverse complement strand
GTCTGGAGGGTCAGCGGCGATCCGACGTGGCGCCCGTACAGCTTCCGCGACGGCGACGGCGAGATGGCCGGCCTGGACGTCGAGTTCTCCCGCGTGCTGGCGGGGCGCAGCGGGGCCCGCCTGGAGTGGGTGAAGGTCTCGAGCTGGGAGGAGGCGGTGCGCCGCTTCCGCGCCGGCGAGATCGACCTGCTGATGGGGACGGCGCAGACGCCCGAGCGCGACGCGGAGATGCTCTTCACCCGCCCCTACGCGGCGTCTCCAGTGGCGGTGATCACCCGGCTCGACTCGCCGTTCCTCGTCACGCTGCGTGATCTCGCGGGCCAGCGGGTCGCGGCGCCCGAGGGGCACGTCACGACCGACTACCTGCGCAAGCTGTCGCTGGACATCCGGCTCGAGGTCGTCCCCGATCTCGACGCCGCCGTCCGCGCCGTCGCCGATGGTCGCGCGGACGCGATGGTGGCGGGGCTCATCCCATCCGCCACCACGATCGCCACGCTCGGGCTCGACGACCTGAAGGTCGCCGGGCTCGTCGACGCGCGCTTCGACCTCTGCGTGGCGGTCCGGCGCGACTGGCCCGAGGCGAGGGACCTGCTCGACCAGGCGATCGCCGCGGATCCGCCAGAGGTCAGGATGGAGCGCTTCGATCGCTGGCTGGAGCCGGTGATGGGGCTCCAGCGGCAGGCCTGGCGCTGGCGCCGGCTGTTCGGCGTCGGACTGGTCGCGGCCGCGACGCTCGGTCTCGGCATCGTCCTCATCGGGCTCTGGAACCGGACGCTGAGGGTGCGGATCGCGGAGGCCACCTCGGCGGTGGCCGCGGAGGCGGCGGCGCACGCCGAGAGCGAGAAGCGCTTCCGCACCATGTTCGAGCAGGCCCCCATCGGGATGTTCCGATCGACCCCGGCGGGCGCCTTCCTCTCGGTGAACGCGTTGCTGGCGAGGATGTTCGAGTACGAGTCGGCCGACCAGATGGTGCGGGAGGTCAACGTCGTCGGCATCTCCGCCGCGCTCTTCGCCGACGCGCGCCAGCGGGAGCGCATCGTCGCGGCCGTCCTCGCGAGCCCAGGCGCGCTCTGCGCGAGCCAGGTGAGCTACCGGACCCGGACCGGCAGGCCGATCGAGGCCGTCCTCTCGATGGCCGCCGCGGACGATCCGGTGACGCACGCGCGGACGCTCCTCGGCTTCGTGCAGGACGTCACCGCGCAGGTCCGCGAGGAGGCGAGCCGGCGCCAGCGGGAGAAGCTGCTGGCGCTGGGGGAGCTGGCGAGCGGCGTGGCCCACGACTTCAACAACCTGCTCTCCGTCATCCGCTCGGAGTCCGACCTCCTGCTCGCAGACCATCCCGGCGACCCCGACGTCGCCGGGACGGTGCGCAACCTCTCGTCGGCCGTCGACGGGGCGCGCGCCCTCACTGGGCGGCTGCTGCGGTTCGTCCGGACGCAGGGATCCGAGCGGCCCACGGTCTACGACGTGCGGGAGGCGATCCGCGTGGCGCTGGAGCTCTTCGACACCTCCGCGGGGCCCGGCGTCGAGGTCGTGACGGACTTCGCTGCCGGGGCTTGCGAGGTGGACGGCTACCGCACGGATCTCCAGAACGCGGTGCTCAACCTCTGCCTCAACTCCCGCGATGCCATGCCGGACGGCGGCGCGGTCACGGTGCGCACGCGGCGGGTGGAGCTGTCCGCGGCCGACTGCGCCGCGCTGCCAGCCTACTCGCCCGCGCCGGGTGCGTTCGTGGAGGTCGAGGTCGCCGACACCGGGACCGGCATGCCCCCCGAGGTGCTCGCGAGCTGCACGGAGCCGTTCTTCACCACCAAGGGGGAGTCGGGCACCGGCCTCGGGCTCTGGATGGTGCACTGCGTGGCCGCGGGTCAGGGCGGGGCGCTCAGGATCGAGACCCGGCTCGGAGGCGGGACGTCCATCGCGATCCTGCTCCCGGCCGCGAGAGGGCACCCGGCGGTGTGATGGCGGCGCCGCGCCCCGCGCGGCGTGAGCCCTCGGCGGCGCGGACTACTGCGCGCCGCGCCCCTTCAC
>JBAVTL010000069.1:0-10694 GCA_049696175.1 Anaeromyxobacteraceae bacterium | reverse complement strand
GGCGAGGCGGTCGAGCGCTCGGTGCGGCGGGTCGCGGTCCACGCCCTCACGCTCCGCTCCCTCTCTCCCGCCGGCGACGACGGTCTCCGCGAGGCCCGGATCGAGGTCCACTGCGGGAAGGGGACGTACGTTCGGACCCTCGCGGCCGACCTCGGTCGCACCCTCGGAGTCCCCGCGCACCTGAGGGCGCTGCGCCGTACCATGGCGGGACACTTCCGGATCGACGGCGCGATCGCCCTCTCGGAGGCGGAGGACCTCGCTGCGGCGGACGTCGCGTCCCTCCGCGCCCGCATGCTGCCGCTGGCCCAGGCGCTCCCGTTCCCGCACCTGTCCGTGGACGCCGAGGGGGTCCGCTGGGTGGTGAACGGGCGGTTCCTCCCCGCGGAGGGTCCGGAGGGGCTGCGGAGCGTGATCGGCCCCGAGGGAGAGCTGGTCGCCGTCGCGAACGTCAGGGAGGGGCGGCTCCGCCCGGTTCGCGTCTTCGCCTCGCTCCCAGGCGGTGAGGGAACCGGGCAGAACCATTGACACTTCCGAGCGGATCCTCTATCAAGCGACCCTCCACGGCCGTCACGGCCGCCCGCGGCGCGCGCCTTCGCCCCCGCGGCGGTGACCGGCAACCAACTGAAAGGAAGCGACTATGGCGCTGACGCAGGAAAAGAAGACGAACATCGTCGTCACCAACCGGCGGCACGAGAAGGACACCGGCTCCCCCGAGGTGCAGGTCGCGCTGCTCTCCGAGCGGATCGCGTACCTGACCGAGCACTTCAAGACCCACAAGAAGGATCACCACAGCCGCCGCGGCCTGCTGAAGATGGTCGGCCAGCGCCGGCGTCTGCTCGACTACCTCAAGTCGATCGATCTCGGGCGCTACAAGGCCCTGATCGAGAAGCTGGGCATCCGGAAGTAGGCAGGGCGGTGACGGCGCCCCGGCGAACCCGCCGGGGCGCTCGCGCTTCCAGACGAGGCGCAGTAGTAGAAGCAACGGCTCGCGGCGGACCCGAGCCCGGAGCACCGAAGGGCGCTTCCGTTTCCGACTTGGCCGCCCCTCCCAGGCGAGGGGTGATCAAGTCAGGAACTGAAGCACCTCTGAGGCGACCTGGGGCGTGGTCCGGCTCGAGCCGGCCACCCGGAGCGGCAGCGTCCGCTTCCTCACCCTAGGAGATGCTTCAAGATGACCCCCATCCAGAAGACCGCTCGCGTCGGCACCAAGGAGATCCTGCTCGAGACGGGCAAGATCGCGAAGCAGGCCCACGGCGCGGTCTGGGTCCGCATGGGCGACTCGATCGTGCTCGTCACGGTCGTCTCCGCCGCCGAGAAGAAGGAGGGGATCGACTTCTTCCCCCTCACCGTCGACTACCAGGAGAAGCTCTTCGCGGCCGGCCGCATCCCCGGCAGCTACTTCAAGCGCGAGGGGCGCCTGACCGAGCGTGAGACGCTCACCTCCCGGATCATCGACCGCTCCTGCCGTCCGCTCTTCCCCGAGGGCTACGCCAACGAGACGCAGATCATCGCGACCGTCGTCTCCTTCGATCAGGAGAACGACACCGACGTCCTCGCGCTGACCGGCGCCTCGGCGGCGCTCCAGATCTCCGACGTCCCGTTCGGCGGCCCGTTCGCCGGCGTCCGCGTCGGCCGCCTCAACGGCCAGTTCATCGCCAACCCGACGCTCGCCGAGCGCGCCGAGTGCGACCTCGACGTCATCATGGCCGCCTCGCGCGACGCCATCGTGATGGTGGAGGGCGGCGCCCGCGAGGCGTCGGAGCAGGTGATGATCGACGCGCTCCTGTTCGGCCAGGCTGCCGTGAAGGAGCTGCTCGACGCCCAGGAGGCCCTCCACGCGGCCGCCGGCAACAAGGCGAAGCGCAAGTTCGACGCCCCGAAGAGCGACGAGGAGCTCCGCGCCAAGGTGAAGGCCCTCTCCTGGGAGAAGGTGAAGCAGGCCTACGCCAAGGACGACAAGATCGAGCGGTACGCCCGGCTCTCCGAGGTCAAGAAGGAGCTGATCGAGGCGCTCAGGGCCGAGGCCGCCGGCGACGCGACGAAGCTCGGCGCCCTCGCCGCCCGCGAGAAGGAGATCAAGGGCTACTACGAGGACGTGAAGTACGACTACATGCGCAAGATGATCACGGATGACGGCCGGCGCATCGGCGGCCGCGGCATGTCCGACATCCGGAAGATCACCTGCGAGGTGGGGCTCCTCCCCCGCGTCCACGGCTCGGCCCTCTTCACCCGCGGCGAGACGCAGGCGCTGGTCGCGACGACGCTCGGCACCGCCACCGACGATCAGCGGATCGAGGGGCTGACGGGCATGACCTACAAGCGGTTCATGCTCCACTACAACTTCCCGCCGTTCTCGGTGGGCGAGGCGAAGTTCCTGCGCGGCCCGGGCCGCCGCGAGATCGGCCACGGCGCGCTGGCCGAGCGGGCGCTCAAGGCGGTGCTGCCCGACGACGCCAACTGGCCCTACGTGATCCGGCTGGTCTCCGACATCATGGAGTCGAACGGCTCCTCCTCGATGGCCTCCGTCTGCGGCGGCTGCCTCGCCCTGATGGACGCCGGCGTGCCCGTCAAGGCGCCGGTGGCCGGCATCGCGATGGGGCTCATCAAGGAGGGGCAGAAGATCGCCATCCTCTCCGACATCCTCGGCGACGAGGACCACCTCGGCGACATGGACTTCAAGGTCTGCGGCACCGACGCCGGGATCACGTCGATCCAGATGGACATCAAGATCTCCGGGGTCAGCCGTGAGATCCTCGAGAAGGCGCTGAGCCAGGCCCGCGACGGCCGCCGCCACATCCTCGGCGAGATGGCCAAGGCGCTCTCCGCCCCGCGCACCGAGATCAGCAACTACGCCCCGCGGATCACGACCATCAAGATCCGGCAGGAGCGCATCAAGGACGTCATCGGCCCCGGCGGCAAGGTGATCAAGGATCTCGTGGCCCGCACCGGCTGCTCGATCAACGTCGAGGACGACGGCAGCATCAACATCGCCAGCGCGAACCAGGCGAAGGTCGACGAGGCGGTGAAGCTGATCCGCGCGCTCACGCAGGACGCCGAGGTTGGCAAGATCTACACGGGCACCGTCCGGAAGATCGCCGAGTTCGGCGCCTTCGTGGAGATCTTCCCCGGCACCGACGGCCTCGTGCACATCTCGGAGCTCTCGGACAAGCGCGTGAAGAGCGTGTCCGAGGTCCTGTCGGAGGGCGAGGAGGTGCTGGTGAAGGTCATCAGCGTCGACCGCGCCGGCAAGATCCGGCTCTCCCGCAAGGAGGCGCTCGCCGACGCGACCGGCAAGAAGCCCGAGGGCGGCGAGGGTGGCGAGGGCGGCAAGGCGTAGGGTCCACCACCGACAGGATCCCCGCCCGGCGCGCGAGTTGAGCGGCCGGGCGGTTCCACGTCAATGAACGTCAAGGTCAGGCTCAGGCGGGTAGGGCAGCGAGGTCCGCCGCTCGAACTTCCCCGCTACGAGACCGCCGGCTCCGCGGGGCTGGACCTGCGCGCCGACGAGCCGGTGGCGCTCGCCCCGGGCGAGCGGCGGATGGTCCCCACGGGGCTCGCCGTCGAGATCCCGCCCGGCCACGAGGGGCAGGTGCGGCCGCGATCCGGCCTCGCGCTGCGGCTCGGCGTCGGGATGGTGAACGCGCCTGGGACCATCGACTCCGACTACCGCGGCGAGGTGGGGGTGATCCTCGTGAACCACGGGCGGGAGCCGGTCTCCTTCGCCCGCGGCGAGCGGATCGCCCAGCTCGTCATCGCCCCGGTCGCCCGCGCCGAGCTCGTCCTGGTGGACGACCTCGCCGAGTCCGAGCGTGGCGGCGGCGGCTTCGGCTCGACCGGGAAGCACTGAAGGATCGACTCACCGACAGGAGAACACTCCATGATCCCCCGCTACACGCGCCCGGAGATGGGCGCCATCTGGACCCCCGAGCGCCGGCTCCGCATCTGGCTCGACGTGGAGCTGGCCGCCTGCGAGGCGATGGTCGGGCTCGGGCAGGTGCCGGCCGAGGACTACGCCCAGCTGCGCCGCACCTTCGACGGCTACTCCTTCTCCGCGACCGACGTCGCCCGCATCGACGAGATCGAGAAGACGGTGAAGCATGACGTCATCGCCTTCCTCACCTTCGTCGAGGAGAAGGGCGGGGCCGCGGCGCGCCACCTGCACAAGGGGATGACCTCCTCTGACGTGCTCGACACCACGCTCGCGGTGCAGCTCGCCGAGGCGAACGCGCTGATCCTCAAGGCGGTGGACCGGGTCCTCGCCGCGGTGAAGCGGCGCGCGCACGAGCACAAGCTGACCCCGATGGTGGGGCGCAGCCACGGGATCCACGCCGAGCCGGTCACCTTCGGCCTGAAGCTCGCCGGCTGGTTCGACGCGTGGTCGCGGCGGCGCGAGGCGCTGGCGCGCGCCGGCCGGACGGTCGCGGTCGGGAAGATCTCGGGGGCCGTCGGGACGTTCGCCAACGTGGATCCGCGCGTCGAGGCCTTCGTGATGGAGCGGGTGGGGCTCGCCGGCGGCGAGGGCGCTGCCACGCAGGTCGTGAACCGCGACCGCCACGCCGAGTACTTCACCGCGCTCGCGCTCGCCGGCGCGACGCTGGAGCAGCACGCGACCGAGATCCGCCACCTGCAGCGGACCGAGGTCCGCGAGGCGGAGGAGCCGTTCACCGCCGGCCAGAAGGGGTCGTCGGCGATGCCGCACAAGCGGAACCCGATCCTCTCCGAGAACCTGACCGGCCTCTCGCGGCTGCTGCGCGGCTGGGCCCTGGCGGCCATGGAGGACGTCGCGCTCTGGCACGAGCGCAACATCTCCCACTCGTCCGTGGAGCGGGTCGTCGCGCCCGACGCGACCATCGCGCTCGACTTCGCCCTCAACCGCTTCGCCGGGATGATCGAGAACCTGCGGGTCTACCCGGCGCGGATGAAGGAGAACCTCGACCTGACCGGCGGCCTCTACGAGGCGCAGCGCGTGCTGCTGGCGCTCGTCGGCAAGGGGGTCGGGCGCCAGCAGGGGTACGTCTACGTCCAGCGGAACGCGATGAAGGTCTGGGAGGAGAAGGTGGACTTCCGGACCGCGCTGAAGGCGGACCCCGACGTCCGCGCGGCGCTCTCGGACGCCGAGATCGACGCCTGCTTCGCGCTCGAGTACCACCTCAAGCACGTGGACACGATCTTCGCGCGGGTCTTCGGCGCGGGGTAGCGCCCCCGCCCCGCGTCAGTCGGGCTTGGAGCGCTCCAGCAGCCTGACCAGCTCCACCACGGTCGAGGCCCCGAGCTTCGTCATGACGCGGCTGCGGTGGATGTTCACCGTCTTGACCGCCGCCCCCAGCTCCACGGCGATCTCCTTGCTCCGCAGGCCGCGGACGACGAGATCGCAGACCTCGCGCTCGCGCGGGGTCAGGCGCGCGAGGAGGGCCTGGGCCCTGGCCGCCTGGGTGCGCTCGACGAGCCGCTCCTCGGCGCGGTGGATGGCGACGTCCACGGCCTGGAGCAGCTCCTTCGTCTCGAAGGGCTTCGCGAGGAAGTCGATGGCGCCCGCCTTCATCGCCTTCACCGACGTGCCGACGTCCGCGGCGCCCGACATGAAGACGATCGACGGGGGCTGCGCCAGGCCCGCGAGCCGCTCCTGGATCTCCACCCCGTTGATCTCGGGCATGTGGACGTCGAGGACCACGCAGCAGGGCGGATCGAGCTGCGCCTCGTCGAGGAAGGCGCGTGGCGAGCTGAAGGTCGCGACGGTGTACCCGGCGCGGCGGAGCGTCCTTCCGACGGCGGAGAGGACGCCCTCTTCATCGTCCAGGACGAAGACGCGGCGCGTCCCATCATTGGGATGTGTTCGCGGCGCGTCCCTCATCGGTGGTGTCCCCTGGCGGGGCTCAGCACCGCTCCCCATAAGTTCCGGCATGGCGGCCAATAGCTTAAACAGTGACTAACCCGCCAAGTCGATGGGGGCTTGTGCTTACACTCGTCGGTGTCCCTCGTTCGAGGTAATCGACTTGTGACGAGACTAGAGGTAGCCCTTCGCGCGCAGGTTCTTTTCGATGCGGGTCGCGACGCTGCCCACCTCCGACTCGAACCTCTGGCCGGTGAGGAGCTCGAAGACCTCGATGTACTTCGTCGCCAGCATGCACCGGACGTCGTCGGTCAGGGCCGGCGGCTTCCCGTGCCCGGAGAAGCCGTGCTCCTTGATGAGCCACTGGCGGATGTTCTCCTTGTCGAGCATCCGCTGGTCCTCGCCCTTCGCGAAGAGGTCGGCGTAGCCGTCGGCCATCCAGTAGCGTGAGCTGTCGGGGGTGTGGATCTCGTCGATCACGACGAGCTTGGCGTCCGCTATCCCCATCTCGTACTTGGTGTCGACCAGGATCAGCCCGCGGGTCTTCGCCCACTCCTGCCCGCGCTGGAAGAGCCGCCGCGCGATCGCCGTGGCCTCCTGCCAGATCGCCGCCGGGACGATCCCCTTGTCCAGGATCTCCTGCTCGCTGATCGGCATGTCGTGCTTGCCGTACTCCTCCTTGGTGGAGGGGGTGATGATCGCCTCGTCGAACCGCTGGTCCTTCCTGAGCCCCTTCGGCCAGGCGATGCCGTAAGCGTCCGTCTTGCCCCCCTCGTAGTCGCGCCAGAGCGAGCCGGTGATGTAGCCGCGGATCACGATCTCGATCGGCAGCGGCTTCGCCTTCTTCACGACCATCACGCTCGGGTCCGGGACGTCGAGGATGTGGGTCGGGGCGATGTCCTTCACCTTGTCGAACCAGAACGAGGTGAGGCGCGAGAGCACCTCGCCCTTGAACGGGATGGTCCCGAGGACGTGGTCGAAGGCGCTGATGCGGTCGCTCGTGATCATCACGATCCGATCGCCGCGCGAGTAGTTGTCGCGGACCTTGCCGCGGTAGAGCTCACCGAGCCCGGGCAGGTCGAGCTGGCTGAGGGTGTGAGGGAGCTGCGCGCGGAGGTTGGCGTCGGAGATCATGGCGGCGATGTTATATGGGGCGAGCCAAATGGATCGCGAAAAAGTGAGAGTCGTCCTGCACCGCCCCCAGAACGCCGAGAACATCGGCGCCGCGGCGCGTGCCATGAAGAACTTCGGCCTTCGGACCCTCGCGGTCGTGGGGGCGCCCGGCTGGGAGGGACTCCCCCGGTGCGGGGGGGCGGAGGTGCGGACCTTCGGCGTCCTCGAGCGGGCCGCCCGCGTGGCGCGCCACGCGTCCGACCTGCTCGACGCAGCGTCGTTCCACCCCGACCTGCGCTCGGCCGTCGCCGGGGCTACGTGGGTCTGCGGGACCACCTCCCGGACCCTGCCGGGCCGGCCGCGCTTCTCTCCGCGCGAGCTGGCCGCCGAGGTCGCCGTCCGGGCGCAAGCGGGCGAGGTCGCCCTGGTCTTCGGGGAGGAGCGGCGGGGGCTCTCCGACGCCGAGCTGGACCTCTGCCAGGCGGTCTGCACCATCCCGACGAGCGCCGACTACGACTCGATGAACCTCGCCCAGGCCGTGGCCGTGGTGGCCTACGAGGTGGGGCAGGGGGAGCTCGCGGAGGTGCCCGCGGCAGGGTCGGAGGAGCCGGCGCGTCACCGCACCCTTGAGGCGCTCTGGGAGAGGCTAGGAGCGGTCCTGGGGGACGCGGGCTACCTGAACCCGCAGAACCCCGAGCACATCCTGTCGGACTGGCGGCGCCTGCTGGAACGCGCCGAACCGACGCAACGGGAGGTGGAGCTCCTCGTCGCGGCGGTCCGGGCGCTCGAGCGTCGCCTGAAGCGCGGCTAGGCCGCCGCGGTGGCAGCCTGGTTCTTCTTGCGCGACTTCTTCCAGGCCTCGAAGTGCTCCTGGCAGAGGCCGTGCTCTGCGACCTTCTTCTTGCACTCCGGCTTGGAGCACGCGTCCCAGCGGCGAGGCGCCGCCTCGAGCTCGCCGCGGCGCCACTTCTTGTAGTGGAAGAAGCAGTAGCCCTTCGCGCGATAGGCGCGCTTGCAGCCCGCCACGGTGCACGCCTTCTTGCCGGCGCCCTTCGCTGCGGGCGCCTTCTTCTTCGTCGTCTTCTTGGTCTCGGCCATTGGGTGTTCCTCGGGCTACGTTCGTCGAAAGTCAGTGCGCGCCGCGCTGCCGCGGACGCAAGAGGGCGCTACTTAACCCGACACCGCGGCCGTTGGCAACGGGCTCGGGCGCTCGACCGCGGCGCCCGGCGCTCAGTGCTTCAGGTGCTCGGCGACGATCCGGTCGACGGCCTTCCGGTCGCGCTCCGTGTGCTGTTCGGCGGGGCGGGCCGCGCGATCCCCAGCGCGGGCCTGCGCGGGGATCCCGGCCTTCGGCTTCACCTTCGGGGCCTCCGCGGCGTGCTTCAGCTCGGCCCAGCCCGAGACGGCGAACGCCTCGGCGTCGGCCGCCGCGCTCCAGCGCGCCTGGAGCGTCCGGCCCCCGATCGGCACCAGCATCCAGACGGCCGCGAGCGCGCCGACGACGATGGCCAGCTTGAGGAGCTTGAACATGATCTTCGGGTAGCACCGCCGGCCCTGCGTGGCCAGTTTTCCGGCGCCGGCGCCCTATGCCAGCCAGGGCGCGAGGTCGCCCACGTCGTCCACGATCGCGGCGGGACGGCGTGACTCCAGCGCGACGCGCGCGCCGAAGCCCCAGGTCACCGCGACGAGGGGAATCCCGGCGGCGGCGGCGGTCCCGGCGTCGATGAGGCTGTCGCCGATGAAGACGGCGTCCGAGGGGGTGCCGCCCAGGCGGGCGACCAGGTCGAGCGTCCCGCGCGGATCCGGCTTGCGCGGCGCCTCGTCGCCCCCCAGCACCGCCGCGAAGCGGGCCCCGACCCCCAGCCCGTCCAGGATCTTCCGCGCGAGGCGCCCCGGCTTGTTGGTGTGGACGGCCAGCACGCGCCCGGCGCCGGCGAGCGCCTCGGCCATCCCCGGGAAGAGCGCGGTCCGGTCCAGGCAGTGGCGCTCATAGTGCTCCCACCACGCCTCCAGCGCGGGCTCGAGCAGGTGGAGGTGGGGATCGACGGCGCGCTGGATCAGGAGGCGCGATCCCTCGCCGATGAAGGCGCGGATCTCTGAGGGCGGGCGGGCGGCGAGCCCGACCGCGCGGAGGGCGTGGTTCACCGACGCCGAGAGGTCGGCGAAGGAGTCGACCAACGTGCCGTCCAGGTCGAGGACGGCCACCCGCGCCGCGGAGGAGCCGGCGGGCGTCACTTCTCGGCGCCCTCGCCCTCGTGGAGGATCGTGAACTCGACGCGCCGGTTCTTGGCGCGCCCGAGCGCGCTCGCGTTGGACGCCACCGGCCGCTTGAAGCCGTAGCCCACCGGCAGGAGCCGCCCCACGGCGATGCCGCGCGCCACGAGGGCGTTCACGACCGACTGCGCGCGCCGCTGCGAGAGGTCGTCGTTGTACGCGGCGGAGCCGACGTTGTCGGTGTGCCCCTCGACCCGGGTCCGCGCGATGTCCTTGTTGTCCTTCAGGATGGCCGCGATCGAGTCGAGGACCGGGTTCGACTTGGGGAGGATGTTGTCCTTGCCCGTCTCGAAGTTGATCGCGTCCTTGAGCGAGATCTTCTCCGTCTCGAGCTCGACCAGCGGCTCCTCGCCGATGGGGCAGCCGTCGTTGGTCGCCGGCCCGGCCTCGTTGGGGCACTTGTCCTCGGGGTCGGGGATGAAGTCGAAGTCGGCGTCGGGGCAGCCGTCCATCTCCGGCGTGCCGGGCGCGTCCGGGCACTTGTCGGTGGGGAGCAGCACGCCGTCGTGGTCGGCGTCGAGGTCGATCGGCCCCTCGGGACAGCCGTGGTTGCCGCGCAGCCCGGGGGTGTTCGGGCACCAGTCGTCCTCGTCGGCGACTCCGTCGCCGTCAGCGTCACGGGCCGTGGAGGCGAAGCGGATCCCGCAGAAGACGCGCCACGACTCGCGACCGTAGCCGGGGGCGCCGAGGCCGGTCGAGCCGCCCGCCTCGAGCTCCCAGCCGCTGCCGAGCCCCACGCGCACCCCGGCGATGGCCGAGAGCGGCGAGCGGTAGCGGGCGGTGTTGAGGTCGTTGCCGCGAGGCCACGCGCCCACCAGCTCGGCGTGGGCACGCCAGTCCGCCAGGGCGCCGAGCTTCGGCAGCGCCGTCGAGGCGCCGACGCCCCACGCGAGCGCGTCGTGCACGACGAGCTGTGCGTACTGGCCCTGGCCACGGAGCTGGTAGCCGACCTGCGCGTCGAGCCGGACCGGTCCCAGCGGACGCGAGGCCAGGAGGTGCGGCGCGACCATGAGGCCGTCGGAGGCGAACGCGTCCCCGTTCCCGGTCGGCAGCCGGAGCTCGAGGAGCGCGGCCAGGCCGATCGGGAAGCGCTCCACGGACAGGAGCGGGACCTTCCCGGTGAAGCGGAGGTCGCCGAGCGCGGTGCGCGCGACGGGGGCGACGAGCGGCCCGGTGACGCCGGCGCCGTCAGGCGGAGGGTCGGTGAGGAGCGAGAAGTCGGCGCGTTGGTAGAGGACGACCGGCAGGTCGACGGCGAGCTCGAACCAGCGGAACGCGCGCACGCCCATCAGGTGCCCGGTGAGCCGGCTCTCGAGCAGCTGGTCGCGCGAATCCTGCCGGGTGAGCGCGAGGAACCCCTGCATCCAGTCGAGCCGCAGCCCGGCGGCCCAGCTGCCCGCCGCGGCGTTGGACGCGGTCTCGACCGCGATGCCGCGCTCGACGCCGAGCGCCGGGTGCGTGGTGTCCGCGTCGAAGC
>JBAVTL010000068.1:0-2295 GCA_049696175.1 Anaeromyxobacteraceae bacterium | reverse complement strand
GAGGAGCGAGACGGCCTCGCGCGCGTCGCCGCGCTCGAGCAGCAGCTCGGCCAGGCCGAAGCGGGCGCGCCGGTCGTGTGGGTTCACGTCGAGCGTCTGGCGGAGCTTCGCGGCCCGGCTGCTGCGGGCGAACCACCGCCCCGGATCGGGGAGGAGCCGGAAGGTCGCGCGGTCGCCGAAGAACCAGAGGAGCAGCACGAGCCCCGCGGCGAGGAGCGGGTTTCCGGTGAGGATGGAGACGAGCGACCAGAGGAGCCAAGTGGACATTCCGGCCGGTTCTAGCGCAACGGGCCGGGCGCGTCTGCAGCCGTCTCGGTGCGCCCGCCAGCGCGAGTCACTTCAGCAGCTCCTTCACGACGTGGGCGCCGAGGTCGCGGAGCCCCGCCGCGAGCACCGCCCGGCCGCGCTCGCTGTCGAGGGTCGCCCGCATCTGCTCGGGAGCCAGCCCGATCTCCAGGTTCAGCCGGACGAGCACCGCCGACAGCCCGGGGGTCGCGGGGGCGCTCTTCACCCGCGCGCGCCGCTTCTGGATCCCCTTGGACAGCTTGTCCATCAGCGCGTCCTCGGAGGTGCGCTCGCCCTGGATCTCCTCGAGGGCCTGGGAGATGCCGAGGTAGAGGTCGTCGGCCACGCGCGTTCGCGAGAGGGCGCGGACGAGCCGCTCGTGGGCCTCCTCGTCCTCGACCGACATCGCCTCGGCGTAGGTCGGCGTCAGGATCACCGCCAGGTCGGGGAGCGTCACCACGTGGAGCAGCCGGCGGGAGAAGAGGGCCATGGCCCACCCTACCGGATCGCCGGGCGCCGCGGACGCGCGCCGCCCCTTCACCCTGTACCTCTCCCCCGGTGGGCTCATGATCCCGCACAAGTCGCGTCCCCCAGGTCGCGCCGCAGTGCGCCTCCGATCCGCGGTGCGTCACCTCCGACACGCGGGTCTCCGGGGGAGAAGCGGCTCATGACGGGGAGCGACGCGAGGGCCGCGCCGTCGGCTGGGCGTGAACCGGCTCTCCCGATCGACGGGGTGTCTGGCTGTGCGACTGGCCCGTCCCTGACGGGTTTCACCCGGGGTAACGCTTGACGCCCCCGAGATCGAATCGCGCTTCCGGTTCTGCGCGCGTTCAGCAACGCCTTCCAGGCTGCGCCGGTCGAGCCCTGCGCGACGCCGAGGGGCTGCGTACGGAGGAAGAAGCCACCCTCTCCAAGAACGCCACCTGGGCTACACGAGCCTCTTCTACTTCCTGCACCGCGAGCTGAAGCTCTCAGCCGGCGCGGCCTTCCACCGCAAGACCGCTGCGGAGCTGATCCAGCGGTTCCCCGAGGTGGCCACGCCCCTGCGGGACGGCCGCCTTTGCCTGTCGAGCGTCGTCGAGGTCGCGAGGGTCGTCACGCGGGAGAACGTCGCGCAGGTGCTGCCGCGATTCTTCCACGCGTCGAAGCGGGAGGCGAAGGCGGTGGCGGCGGAGGTCGCGCCTCGCGAGGTGCTCCCGCAGCGCGTGGTTTTGACGGCGGTGGCGAGGCCGGCGGCGGCGAATGTGACCGCGACCAGACTCCCTGCCACCTCCGCCGCGCCTCCGCTTCCCGCACTTGCGTTGGGTCAAGCGCTTCACCTGGGTGAAACGGTCCGGCCGCAGGAGGTGGCGCCGCTCGTCCCTCCGCCGACGCTCCTTGCGCCGGCACCTGTGCCCCGCTCCTCGACGGAGCCACTGACCGCGGACCTGCGCCGGCTCCATGTGACAGTCTCCAAGCGGTTCACAGAGAAGCTGGAGACGGCCCGCGACGCGCTCTCCCACTCCCACCCAGGCGCGGACGTCGAGGCGATCCTGGAGGCGGGGCTCGACCTCCTCATCGAGCGGGCGGCGAAGAAGAAGGGGCTCACCACGAGGCCCAGCACGAGGCCGAAGGCCGAGCGGGCCGATGCGCAATCAGGAGACGTCCCCGCCGAAGCAGCACCTACCCCTGACGCTCCCCGCTCCCGCCACATCCCCGCGGCGGTGAGGCGCGAGGTCTGGATCCGCGACCAAGGGCGGTGCCAGTTCAGGCTTGAGAGCGGCGAGGTCTGCGGCTCCACCCACAGGCTTCAGTTCGATCACGTTCACCCGTTCGCCCTGGGCGGCGAGTCCACTGTCAGTAACACTAGGCTGACCTGCTCGTTATGCCGCTAGCGGCATAAGGCACATTATGCCGACTCCGGGATTATGCCGCGTGCTGTCCCAGGACCAGCCCGGGCGAGGGAGTGCCCCGCTCGCGACGCGGCATAATCACAGCCCCTCCAGGAAGGCGAGCAGCGAGTCCTTGGGC
>JBAVTL010000067.1:0-3332 GCA_049696175.1 Anaeromyxobacteraceae bacterium | reverse complement strand
TCGGGCCGCCGCGCCCGCGTCGGGCCGCCGCCCCTCCCCCCCGTAAGCCGCTTTCGGCGCGGAGACGCGCGATGCGGGCAAGACGCACCGCAGATCGGAAGGCTGCTGCGGGGCGGCCTTCCAACCGGAGGAGATGCGATGAATGGTCACCTCGATGATGGGGAGGGGACAGTGCCAAGGGGGACTCCTCGTTTCTCAACTTTGGCGGCGCGCCCTAGCCACCCGTGCCGATCATCGGGAGGAGGTTGCACCTCTCCTCGTCCATCTTGTGGCGGTCGCCCTTGCGGCGGAGCTCGGCCATGACGCGGGCGGCGATCTCGCCGTCCGACGCGCCGGCGTCGAGGAGCTCCCGCAGGGGCACCCGCGCGTTGCCGCCGAGGCAGGCGCGGAGCGAGCCGTCGGCGGCTATCCGGACGCGGTTGCAGGACGAGCAGAAATTCTCGGTCATCGCGGAGATGAACCCGACGAGCCCGGTCCGCGCGCGACCGTCCACCTCGCTCAGCCCCTGCATGTGGTAGGCGGGGCCCCAGCCGCGCGTCTCGTCGGGGCGCAGCGCGATCCCCTGCGCCGTGAGGAGCCGCTTCGTCTCGGCGGCCGGGACGGGGTCGCCGCTGCCGAAGGGCATCAGCTCGATGAAGCGCGGCAGGGCGCCGACCCTCCACGCGAACCGGACGATCTCCCCGACCTCACCGTCGTTCTCCCCGCGCATCACCACGGTGTTGAGCTTGACCGAGGCGAAGCCCGCGCGCATCGCCGCCTCGATGCCGGCGAGGAGGCGATCGATCCGGACCGGCCTGCCGCAGATCCGCTTCAGGCGGTCGCCGTCCAGCGTGTCGAGGGAGACGTTGAGCCTCGAGACACCGGCGGCGCGCAGCGGCGCGGCGAGCTCCTCCAGCCGGAAGCCGTTGGTCGTGAGCGCGATCTCCTCGATCCCGGGCGCGGCGGCGACGTCGGTCACGAGATCGATCAGATCGCCGCGGAGCGTCGGCTCGCCGCCCGTGAGCCGGATCCGCCGGACGCCCAGGCGCCCGAAGATCGAGACGAGGCGCGTGACCTCGTCGCGCCGCAGGGGCTCGCGCGGCGGCGGAGCGACGTCGTGCGCCGCGCAGTAGGAGCAGCGAAGGTTGCAGCGGCTGGTGAGCGACAGCCGGAGGTAGGTGATCTCCCTCCCCACGGCGTCGGTCAGCTTGCCCAGTGGCTCCCGCGTCGGGATCATGGCGTCTTGCCGCCTCAGTGGCGCGCTGCCGGGCGGGCGAGGGCGGCGAGCTCGTCCGCCGAGAAGGAGAGGAAGGCGTCGGCGCACTCGCCGTCGAACTGTGATCCCCTGCAGCGCCGGATCTCCTCGCGGGCGGCCTCGACCGGCGCCCCCCTGCGATACGGGCGGTTGCTCGTGATCGCGTCGAAGGTGTCCGCGATGGAGAAGATTCGGGCGCCGATGGGGATGGAGTCGCCGGCGAGGCCGCCCGGGTAGCCGCCGCCGTCGATCCGCTCCTGGTGCGCGAGGACGATCTGGGCTGGGACCGTCAGGAATGGGATCGGCTGCAGGATGGTGAACCCAATCTGGGGGTGCTTCCGCATCTCCACCCACTCCTCCTGCGTGAGCGCGCCCGGCTTGAGCAGGATCGCGTCGGGGACGCCGATCTTGCCGATGTCGTGGAGGAGCGCGCCGCGGGAGAGGTCGGGGAAGTCGCAGTCGCGGAAGCCCATGCGCCCGGCGACCGCGAGCGTGTAGCGGACGACCCGCTGGGAGTGGTCGCTCGTCTCGTGCTCGCGGGCGTCGAGCGCGGCGACCAGCGCGCTGAGGGTGTTGGCGTACGCCGTCTCGATCTCGCGGAGGGCGGCCGAGAGCTCCGCGGTCTTCTCGCGGACCTTCTGCTCCAGGCTGCGCTGGTAACGCTGCCGGGCCAGCTCCAGCCGCCGCCTGGAGAGCGCCCGCTCCACCGCCCGGACCAGGTTGGTGACGCGCGGCGGCTTGAGGAGGTAGTCGACCGCCCCCTTGCGCAGGCAGTCGACGGCGGCCTCGGTGTCGCTGAAGGCCGTGAGCATGATCACGGCGGTGTCGGGGTGCTCCTCGCGGATCCGCTCGAGGAGCCACATCCCGTCGTGGACGGGCATCCGCATGTCGGTGATGACGAGCGGGCGCTCCTCGGCCTTGAGGAGGTCGAGCGCCATCATCGCGTCGCTCGCGCGCGAGCACTTGTAGCCCTCTTCGTGCAGCAGCGTGGCGATCGCGTCGCGGACCGCGTCGTCGTCGTCGACGACGAGAATGTGCGTGGGGTCGGTGAGTGACTCCGTCATCCCTCAGCCTCGCGACTGGCCGGTGCCGCCCAGGAAGCGGGCCGATGATAGCATGGCGTCCCACCGCCGAGCGGCGGCCACCATGACGCACCCCAGCCCATCCGGTCCCAAGCCACGCTGGCTGCGCGCGCCCCTCGGCGGCGGCGCGCGGTATCGCGAGGTGAAGGCGACGCTCGGAGCGCTGCGGCTCCCGACCGTCTGCGAGCAGGCCAGGTGTCCGAACGTGGGGGAGTGCTGGAGCGCGGGGACTGCGACCTTCCTGCTGATGGGCGACCGCTGCACGCGCGGGTGCCGCTTCTGCGACGTCCCACGCGACGTCAACCCGCCCGCGCTCGATCCTGGTGAGCCCGAGCGAGTCGCGGCCGCGGTGGACCGGCTCGGCCTCGACTACGCGGTCTTGACGAGCGTCGACCGCGACGATCTGCCGGACGGGGGGGCGGCGCACTTCGCGGAGACCATCCGGAGGGTGAGGGCGCTAGGCAGGCCGAAGGTCGAGGCGCTCACGCCGGACTTCGCGGGTGGCGCGGAGCCCGTGCGGCGGATCGGGCGCGCGCGGCCTGACGTCTTCGGGCAGAACCTGGAGACGGTGCGCCGGCTCACCCCCAGCGTCCGCGATCCGCGCTCCGGGTACGACGTGACGCTCGACGTCCTCGCCCGGGTCAAGCGCGAGTTCCCGGAGATCCTCACCAAGAGCTCGCTCCTGCTCGGACTCGGCGAGACCGCCTCCGAGGTGCGCGAGGCAATGCGCGACCTGCGCGCCGCGGGCGTGGAGCTCCTGACCCTCGGCCAGTACCTCCAGCCGTCGCCGCGACAGCTGCCGGTCGCGGAGTGGATCACGCCGGAGCAGTTCTCATCGCACGAGAAGGAGGGGTACTCGATGGGCTTTCGTTTCGTCGCGAGCGGACCGCTCGTCCGCTCCTCTTACCGCGCCGCGGAGCAGTTCGTGCGGCGCGGGCTCCTGGCGCCGGCCTTGTCCGTGGCGGTCCTGGCCGGCGGCTGCGCCGGCCGCCCGATCCCGCCGACGCCGGCCGATC
>JBAVTL010000066.1:0-1866 GCA_049696175.1 Anaeromyxobacteraceae bacterium | reverse complement strand
CCGTGGCGCTCGGCGACCGGGCCGGCGAACCAGTCGACGCCCTCGGGCTCGGGGGTCGGCTCGCCGATGGGGGACGGCTGCGCGGGCGCGAACGCAGGGGCGTCGGCTTGCGGAAGCTCCTGGCCCGGCGCCTCCTTGATGATCCCCTCGAAGAAGAGCTTGGAGAGGACGCCCGCGGCGGCGAGGTCGTCGTAGTCGGCCTCCTCGATCACCTGATCGAGCGTCCGCCGGCCGTCGAAGAGCCGGAGCAGGACGTTGACGTCGTCGGGGATCTCGGCCAGCCGGTCGGTGAGCAGCGCGTAGTCGATGACGAAGACCCGATCCAGCGACGGAAGCTGCTCGACGATCCGCCCCCACTCGTCGATGCGGCGCATGCCCTCCATGAGCAGTCCCTGCGTCGAGGTCCTGATCCGCTCCTCGCGCTCGATGGGCTTGAACTCGATCGCGAACTCGCCCTCCTGCCAGTTGAGGAGCCGGTAGAAGGCCGTCTCACCAACGAGCTTCTCGCCCAGCGCGCAGTCGACGATCCGCCCGTCGCGGAAGTAACCGACCGCCTCCATCCCCTTCATGTTCTTGAAGTGGAGGGCGCCGGACTTCTTCCCCATCTCCAGCGTCTGGACGAGGTCCACGACGCTCATGTCGGAGAGGTTGCCGGAGAAGCTCGCCTTGAGGTCGCGCTTCTCCGACCGCTCCTTCTCCTTCTTCTTCAGCAGGACGTTGACGCGGGTGACGATCTCCTTGATGTAGATCGGCTTCGTCAGATAGTCGTCGACGCCCAGCTCCAGCCCCTTCACCTTGTACTCGACCGACTTCTGGCCGGTCAGGAAGATGAAGGGCATCGCCTTGAAGCGGTCGTCCTGCTTCAGGCGGCGGCAGAGATCGAAGCCGTCCATCTCGGGCATCTTCGTGTCGGAGAGGATGAGGTCCGGGACGGAGCTGGCGCACTTCTCCAGCGCGTCGCGCCCGTTCACCGCGCTGGTGACCGTGAAGCCGGCCTTCCTGAGGCTGACCTCCATCACTCGCAGTGACTTGGGATCCGCGTCGACGAGGAGGAGGTGCTGCTTCGCCAAGGTGTCGCCTTTCCGCGGGTTTTACGGCCGCGCGAGCGGATCACGCCCCAGAACGGGGGGCGAGTCAAGGCTGGTGCTTCCGCCGCCGCTGCTCGATCGCCCGCAGCTCCCGGGGCGCGTCGGCGTGGCGCGGGTTCGCGGTGATGCAGGCGCCGAAGTGCCGCGCGGCGGCCTCGTCGTCCCCGTCCTCTCGCGCGAGCACGCCGGCGATGAAGAGGGCCCGGTCGCAGGCCGGATCCCCAGTCGCGAGGCCGATCAGCTCGCGGGCGCGTCCGCGGTCTCGCACCGCCGGATCGGCGACGTACGCCCACGCGAGCGCGGCCTGGAACCTCGCGATCGGGTGGGCGCGCACGGCGGCCTCGAGGAAGGCGCGTCCCTTCGCGAAGTCCCGGGTCCGGACGCAGGCCTCGCCCTTCTCGAAGTCGGCCTGGGCGCTGGCCGCCGCGATCGACGCAGACGGGCTGCCCGCACCGGACGGCCGGAGCGAGCCGATGTACTCGGCCCGCTTCAGATCGTCGGAGAGGGTCTCGTAGGCCTCGTTCACCGAGGTGAAGAAGTCGCGCACCAGGTCCCGCACGTCCTCGAGGGCGGGAGAGGCGTAGCGGTCTGGGTGAAACTGCCTGGCGAGGTCGAGGTAGGCCTTCTTCACGGCGTCGCGCCCCGCGCTCGTGTCGAGCCCGAGCCGGACGAAGAAGTTGGAGTCGCGCGCCCGGGGGGCGACCTCGAGGAGCGCCCTGCGGAGCTTCTCCTCGGGTGAGCCCGGCGCGGCGGCGGGGCTCGCCGGTGGCTTCGCTGC
>JBAVTL010000065.1:0-3537 GCA_049696175.1 Anaeromyxobacteraceae bacterium | reverse complement strand
ACTGGACCCCGACGCGGCCGAGCGGCTGCGCGGTGGGCGGCCGCCCTGGCGGAGTCGTCGAAGGGCGCGGGGCGGCCATGGGCTTCTCGGCCGGCTTCTCGAAGGAGTCCCACTTCGAGTCGCTGGTGCCGGAGACGCCCGAGACGCGCAGCGCGAAGTCGTCGGCGTTGGTGGCCTGGCGCAGCGCCTCCTCGTAGGAGATCATCCCCTGCTTCAGGAGCGTCATCAGGGACTGGTCGAAGGTCTGCATCCCGTAGGAGACGTGCCCCTGCGAGATGGCCTCGGGGATCTCCTTGGTCCGGTCCTTGTCCTCGATGAGCTCCTTCACGCGGCTCGTGGCGAGGAGCACCTCGATGGCGGGGACCCGCCCCTTGCCGTCGGCCTTCGGGACGAGCCGCTGGCTGATCACTGCCTTCAGGACCGTGCCGAGCTGCAGCCGCACCTGCTTCTGCTGGTACGGCGGGAACGCGGAGATGATCCGGTTGATCGTCTCGGTGGCGTCCAGGGTGTGGAGCGTCGACATCACGAGGTGCCCGGTCTCGGCGGCGGTGAGCGCCGTCTCGATCGTCTCGAGGTCGCGCATCTCGCCCACGAGGATGACGTCGGGATCCTGGCGCAGGGCGCTCTTGAGCGCCTGGCCGAAGCTCATCGTGTCGACGCCCACCTCGCGCTGGTTCACGATCGACCGCTTGTCGCGGATGAGGAACTCGATCGGATCCTCGATCGTCATGATGTGGCAGGTCTCGTTGGCGTTGATGTGATCGATCATCGCCGCGAGCGTGGTGGACTTGCCCGAGCCGGTGGTGCCGGTGACGACGACGAGGCCACGCTGCTCGCCGGCGACCTTCTCGAGGATCTTCGGCAGCATGAGCTGGTCGATCGACAGGATCTTGAACGGGATGACGCGGAGGACGACGCCCAGCGAGCCCCGCTGCTGGAAGACGTTGACGCGGAAGCGGCCGAGGCCGGGGACGCCGTACGCGAGATCGACCTCGTTGGTCTGCTTGTACTTCTCGCGCTGGAAGTCGTTCATGATCCCGAGCGCCATCCGCCCGATCTCCTCGGGGGCCAGCCGTCGCGCGTCCTTGAGCGGGACGAGTGAACCGTCCACGCGGAACATGGGGGGGAGGCCAGCCTTGAGGTGGATGTCGCTCGCCCCGGCCTTCAGCGCGACCTGCAGGATCTCGTTCAGTTCCATATGCGGTCCGGGAGCGTAACACCGTGATCCCCGGTGCTCAAATGCCGGGGTCGAGGGACAGGGCCAACGCGAACGGCCGGCACCCCGTGAGGGATACCGGCCGTAAGCGACGAGCCCGCCAGAGATCGGCGGGGATCGCGCGCCGAAACTAGCGCTTGCTGAACTGGAACCGCTTGCGGGCACCCGGACGGCCGTACTTCTTGCGCTCGACGGCGCGGGCGTCGCGGGTGAGGAAGCCGGCCTTCTTCAGGAGCGGCCTCCACTCCGAGTTGAGATCGCAGAGCGCCCGGCTGATGCCGTGGCGGATCGCGCCGGCCTGGCCGGAGAGGCCGCCGCCGTTCGCGTTCACCGCGACGTCGAGCTTGCCCATCTGGTCGACGAGCTTGAGCGGCTCGACCAGGATCATCTTCGAGGTCTCGCGGCCGAAGTACTCGTCCATCGTGCGGCCGTTGACGGTGATGTTGCCGGTGCCGGGGGTCAGCCGCACGCGGGCGACCGCTTCCTTGCGGCGTCCGACCGTGATGTTCGCCTGGGTGGCCATCGAGATCGTTCCTTACTTGCCGAAGGTCAGGGCCGCGGGCTTCTGGGCGGCGTGCGGGTGCGTGTCGGTCGCGTAGACCTTCAGCTTGGTCATCATCTGACGGCCCAGGGTGCTGCGCGGGAGCATCCGGCGAATAGCGTTGAGGACGATGTCCTCAGGGTGCTTCTCGCGGAGCTTGTTGACCGGCGTGAGCTTCTCGCCGCCCGGGTACATGGTGTGCGTGAAGTAGACCTTGTCGGTCTCCTTCTTGCCGGTGAAGCGCGCCTTGCCGGCGTTCACCACCACCACGAAATCGCCGGTGTCCATCGAGGGCGTGTACATCGGCTTGTGCTTGCCCTTGAGGACGGTGGCGATGCGGCTCGCCATGCGACCGACCGTCTGATCGGTCGCGTCGACGATCCACCACTTGCGGTCGTTCTCGGCCTCGGCTGCCGTAGCGCTGTGCGTGCTCTTGCTCATGAATGAAAAAACCTGCGGTTTCCCGCGTTTGGGAAAGGCGCCTTCTAGAGGATGGCTCGGGCCTTGTCAAGACCTTCCCGCCGGACCTCGGGTGAGACCGGGCGAGACGCCAAGGGCTGCGGAACATACCTCCGCGCCCGCTGGAATGCAAAGGGCTAAGCCGGAATCCCTTCGAAGAGGGGGCTCGAGAGGTACCGCTCACCGGCGTCGGGGAGGATCACCACGATCAGCTTCCCCTTGTTCTCCGGGCGGGCCCCCACCTTGAGGGCGGCGGCGACGGCCGCGCCCGAGGAGATGCCACAGGTGATCCCCTCCTCGCGGTGGAGCCGGGTCGCGGTCTCGATCGCCTCGTCGTTGGAGACGGTCGCCACCTCGTCGACCAGAGAGAGGTCGAGGACGTCCGGCTTGAAGCCGGCCCCGATCCCCTGGATCTTGTGCGGTCCTGGCTTGACCGGCTCGCCGTTGCGGATCTGCGTCAGGACCGGCGAGTGGCTGGGCTCCACGGCCACCGCCTGGAGCTTGCGCCCCTGCCCCTTCAAGAAGCGGGACGCGCCGGTGATCGTGCCGCCCGTGCCGACGCCGGCGACGAGGATGTCCACCTTCCCGTCGGTGTCGCGCCAGATCTCGGGGCCGGTCGTCTTGAAGTGGATCTCGGGGTTCGCCGGGTTCTTGAACTGCTGCGGGATGAAGTGGCGCTTGGGGTCCCGGGCGGCCAGCTCCTCCGCCTTCGCGATCGCGCCCACCATCCCCTTCGCCCCCTCGGTCAGGACCACCTCGGCCCCGAAGGCGCGGAGCATCCGCCGCCGCTCGAGCGACATGGTCTCGGGCATCGTCAGGACGAGCGGATAGCCGCGCGCCGCGGCGACGAACGCGAGCGCGATGCCGGTGTTGCCCGAGGTCGGCTCGACGATGGTCACGTCGCGCGAGCCGGGCTTCAGGATGCCGTCCCGCTCCGCGGCCCAGACCATGCTGGCGCCGATCCGGCACTTGACGGAGTAGGCGGGGTTGCGCCCCTCGGTCTTGGCCACGATGGTCGCGCCGAGCCCCTTCGTGACCCGGTTGAGCCGCACGAGCGGCGTGTTGCCGATGGAGAGGCTGTTGTCCTCGAAGATGGGCATGGTGTCCTTCCTTCCCGTTCCCGGTCTGGATCCGGGGTTCAGATTGAGTAGTCGGCGACGCCGTCCGCCTCGATCGATCGGCGAGCCAGCTCGTCGATTGCGACGGCGTCTACCGTCGCCGTCACCGCGAGGTCGATCTCGGCGAGGAGCTCGTGGACCGCCCGCCCCGCGCCGGAGGCTGGGACGCGACGTCGCGTGGCGCCGGCGAGGGGGCCTGCGAC
>JBAVTL010000064.1:0-20007 GCA_049696175.1 Anaeromyxobacteraceae bacterium | reverse complement strand
ACGGTCGGGCCTCCGCGCCCGGTCCCGGCGGCAAGCCGCGCTCCGCATCGGAGGCGGCGCTCGTCCCCGTTGCGCCCTACGCGTCTGCGTGGGTCGAGGCGCTCGTCGCCGGCCGGTCGGTCCTCTTCGTGGACCCTCGCCTCGACGCCTACGTGCGCCGCGCGAAGTCCGACGCGGATGGGCGCTTCGAGTTCCGCGATGTCCCGCCGGGCGCGTACCACCTCGTCGCCACCGTCACCTGGGAGGTCCCGAGGTGCTTCACCAGCTCGGGCGGCGCCGTGATGTGCCTTTCGCCAGAGGTGCATCGGAAGGTCCTCTCGAGGACGGTGATGCTCCGCGACGGCACCAAGGCCCGCGTCTCCATGGAGGACTGACCGGCGGAAGCCCGCCCCGCGCCGTCGCGTCGGACGGCGCGGGCGACCTCAGCTCCGGCCGCGGAGCAGACTCCACGTCCTCCCCGTCCAGCGGCCGCCGCCGCTACCGGCACTCGCACGGGACGGTCTCTCCGTTGAGCCCGCTCCCCTGCAGGAAGCACCCGGACTGCGTGACCTGGCCGCCGGTCGGCGCCGAGGTACACGGCATCCACGCGCCGGTGCCGTGATCGGTGGCACATCCCGCCGAGCAGCCCGTCGCGTCGCAGCCCCAGGCCGCCGCGGAATCGCACTGTCGGAGGCAGTGGTCGAGGAGGCGCCAACTCAGGCCAATTGATCCTCCAGCAACCGCACAGTAGTACATGGAGAAGTACTTGTGGTCGGTGAAGCCGCAGGTGCCGCCGCCGCACGGGATGCTCGCGCCGCTGTCCCCCGCCCCCGTGTCGCAAGCGGTGATCGCGACCGTAAGCAAGCCGGCCCACGCGAGCCTGAACGCACCCCTGCCGAGCCTGGAACGCATACTCCCTCCTCCAGCGAGCATACCGCTCTGGCCCCATGCGATCGGCTACCCGGTCGGGGACGATAGCGCACGGACTCACTCTCGGTCACCCTTTGTCGTCCGGTCACCCCAGCCGCTTCCAGATCCAGGGCGCGGGCTTCCTCTGGATCCGGCCCGGTAGATCAGATCGCGTAATCCGGCGGCAGCTCGTGAACCAGCTCCAGCTCCGCGTACACCTTCCGCCGGAGCGCGTCGAAGTCGGGGCTCGTCCGCGTCCGAGGGCGGGACAGCGGGACGTCGATCACGGTCTTCACCCGCCCCGGGTTCGCCGCCATCACCACGATTCGATCGGCGAGGAACACGGACTCCTCGATGTCGTGGGTGACGCAGACGATGGTCTTCCGCTTCTCCTCCCAGATGCGCACCAGCTCCTCCTGCAGCTTGATGCGCGTGATCGCGTCCAGGGCGCCGAACGGCTCGTCCATGAGGATGCACTCGGGATCGACGGCGAGCGCGCGCGCGAGGGCGATGCGCTGCTGCATGCCTCCGGAGAGCTCGTGGGGATGAAGGCCGGCGCACGCGGAAAGCCCGACGAGCTCGAGGCACTGCATCGCGGTCTCCCGGCGCTCGCGCTTCGGCACACCGGAGACCTCGAGCCCATACTCGACGTTTCGCAGCACGCTGCGCCACGGGAAGAGCCCGTAGCTCTGGAAGATCGTCACGACGCGTCGTTGGGGACCGCTCACGATCGCCCCGTCGATCTCCACGGTCCCGCGCGACGGGAGGTCGAAGCCCGCGACGATGTTGAGCAGCGTGGACTTGCCGCAGCCGCTCGGCCCCAGGAGGCACACGAGCTCGCCCTTGCGGATCTCGAGATCGACGGCCGCGAGCGCCGTCGTCGTCGCCCGCGGGCTCACGAAGCGCTTCTCGACGGAGCGCAGCACGATGCGTGCCTGCTTCATCCGACGTCCTCACGGGCCGGCACGGCGCCCCACGCCCTGTAGATCCGGCGCTCGGCGGCGGCGATCGTCTTGTCGAGTGCGAGCCCGATGAGCCCGATCACCAGGACCGCGAAGAGGAGCAAGTCGGTCCGAAGGAAGTTGCGCGCGTCCATGACCAGGAATCCGAGCCCCGACCGCGCCCCCAGCATCTCCCCGGCCACCAGGTAGACCCACGCCGCGCCGAGGGCGATGTGCAGCCCGACGGCCACCTGGGGAAACGCCGCCGGTATGACCACCTTGAGCACGATGTCCCGCTCGGACGAACCGAAGTTGCGGGCGATTCGCAGCAGCAGTGGGTCCACGCGCCGCACCGCCGCGACCGTAGTCAGGAGCGCGGGGAAGAACGAGGCCAGGAAGATGATCGCGATCGCGGGCGCGTCCCCGATGCCTAGCCACAAGACCGCCAGCGGGAACCATGCGATCGGCGACACGGGACGCAGCATCTGGACCACCGGGTCCACCGCCCGCCAGAGCCGCTCGCGCCATCCGAAGAGGAGCCCCAGAGTCACCGCGGACGTCGTGGCGATCAGGTAGGCCACGAAGAAGCGGGTCAGGCTCGCGCCGATGTGCGCGAACAGGACCCCGCTCGCGAAGATCTCGCCGCCGGCGCGCAGCACGGCGACGGGGCCGGGGAGTTGCTCGGCCGTCCAACTCCCGGACCGCGCCGCCGCCTCCCAGGCGAGGACGAGGGCCGCGATCCCCGAAGCGGGCACGACCCAGCGATCGAGCGCGCGGGTCACGCGGCCGGAGGCGCCGCTCGGTGGCCGTGCGTCCATGGTCACGTCGCGTAGGCGCGCTTGGCGAAGCGGTCGTCGAGGAAGGCGCCCAGGTCCACGGGCGTGCTCGCGATACCGAACTTCAGCATGTCGCCCTGCGTGGCCTCCAGATCGGCCATCGTCGGCAGGAGGTCGTCGAAGGTGACGCGGTCGCGCGGGTGCGTCAGGACGTGACGGACGACCTCCGGCTTCTGCCCGAGGTACTTCGTGGAGAGCCCAGCGGCCTCGTCCGGGTGCTCGGTCACGAACCGCCCCGCTGCGACGAGCGCGCCTACCAGCTCCTGAACGCTCTCCGGGTGCGTCGCGATGAGATCCTCCCGGGCGAGGAGCGTACAGCAGATGTGGTTCGGCCAGACGTCCTTCGAGTACTTGAGCACCTTCCCGACGTGCTGGAGCTCCGCCTGGCCGCCGAACGGCTCGGCGACGATGAACCCGCCGATCCGGCCCGTCCCGAGCGCCTGGACCATCTCCGGCGGCGGCATCTCCACGATCTCCACGTCGCGGCCCGGCTCGAGCCCCTCGGCGGCGAGGATTCGCCTCAGCAGGATGTTGTGCGTCGAGAAGCGGCTCGGGATCGCGATCGTCATCCCCTTGAGGTCGGCGACCGACGAGACCGCGTCCCCCACCTTCACGGTCAGCACGCTGCCATTGCGGTGCCCGAGGAGCACGAGCTTCACCGGGACCCCCTTCCCGCGGAGGGTGAGGCCGATGGGCGTCAGCGCGAACGCGGTCTCGACCGCCCCCGCCTTCACCGCCTCCGCCAGCTCGGGCCAGCTCGCGAACTTCACGGGCTCCAGGTCGAGCGTCTCGAAGGCCGTACGGGCGTGGGCGATCACGGTCAGGTGATCCGTGAGCGGCAGATAGCCCAGCCGGGCCCTTGTCTTCGAGCCCGCCTGCTTGCGGCACGCCGGGAGCAGGCCCCCCAGCGCAGCCGCGGCGCCGCCGGTCCCGACGAGCTTCAGGAGGTCTCTTCGCGTGAGCGATCGCATCTCAGGTCCCTTCGTTGGACGAGCTGGCCCAGCCGAGCGCCAACCGCTTGCGATGGAGGTGCATCCGTACGTACTGGGCGCCGAGCTTCGGCTCGGGCTCCGTGTAGACCTTGGCGCCCAGGAGCTTCAGCACCCCCTCGGAGCCAGCGAGGAAGTCGACCACGTCGTTGCTGCCCCGCTCCAGCTCGCCGGAGCCGTCGGCGCTCGGGCGCGGGATCGCCGGCGGGATGGGCGCGGGGAAACCGACCAGGTTGCTGACCCCGTGCACGAGGAAGGAGAGCCCCTGCCCCACGGTCTTCTCGTTCCCCGGCTCGGGTCCGATGAACATGAACGGGAGGTCCTTCATCGCGACGCCGCTCGCCCGCGAGATCTCGGCGAAGAGCCGGAGCGTTCGGGTGTTGTCGACACACCCGCCCACCGCGAGGACGGGGGGTATGTTCAGCTCGCGGCACAGCCCCGCGAGACCGAGCCCCGCCAGGTCGGCGGCCTCGGGTCCACAGAGGCCCTCGTTGAGGAGCGCGTGAGCGCAGCAGCCCGTCGTGAGCAGGAGCACGTCGGAGCGGATAAGCTCCCGCGCCAGCGTCACGTGGTTGTACTCGTACGGCACCTTGGGGGTGTTGCAGCCGACGATGGTGGCGATCCCCTTGAGCCGGCCGCTGCGCAGGAGCTCGACGATCCGCTCCCCGCCACCGAGCGTCTCGAGGATGTTCTCGTAGCTCCACCCGACCTGCGCCGCGGTGGTGACCTGTGGGATGTGCGTCTTGGAGTGATCGCGCCGCCGGTACGCCTCGATCGCGGCGCGCGCGACGCGGTCCGCGTCGGCCTGGAGCTGCTCCGGCTGCTCGGGATCGAACGGGACGTGCAGCGCCCCGGGGATCCGGTTCGACTTGCAGGTCGTGATGATCTGCGTCCCGAAGCAGTCGGCGAGGATCTTCATGCCGGGGATCACGCACTGCATGTCCACCACCACCGCGTCGACGGCGCCTGTGCCGAGCACGAGCTCCTGGCCGCCGATGTTCGTGACGGTCGACACACCATGCCTGGCCAGGAGCTCCTCGCCGGAGCAGCAGAGCCCGCCCACCACGATGCCCTTCGCCCCTGCGTCGCGCGCGAGCTGCTCCATCTCGGGCGTCCTGAGCTTCTCGAGGATGACCTCGACCATCACCGGCGAGTGGCCGTGCATGAGCACGTTCACGTGGTCCGCCTTGAGGATCCCGTAGTTCACGGTCGTGACGCGCTGCTGCGGAAGGCCGAAGAGCATCTCGGTCGCGAACGAGGAACCGAAGAGCGTGCTGTAGCAGTACGCGAGCGCCGCCCTGAGCTCCTGCTCGGCAAGCGCGGTCCAATCCGTGCAGGCGCCGAGGGTGGTCATGTGGAGCGCCTCCATGACCTCGTACGTCGCGCTGCGCGGGAGGATGCCGAGCCCGCTCCATGTCTCCCGGCGCTCGGGCGGGGCGAACGCCTCGAGGGTCCGGAGCGGCGCCGCGTCGAGCCTGCCGAGGTCCTGGATGAGGATACCGGTCACCTCTCGGGCCACCTCCTCGATCGGCCTGCCGTCGGAGGCGACGCCGAAGCGGCGCGCCAGCTCCAGCACGCGCTCCTCGCCCTTGATCTTCAGGTGCGCCTTGCCGTCCGCGGCGGCCAGCACCGAGAACATCGCCTCGTGCGCGTGGCGCCCGTGCGCCGAGAGCCCGGCGACGAGCGAGCGCAGCACGTTGCCGATGACCATCGCGTTCTGGTCCTTGCCGCAGATGCCTCGCTCGGCCTTCGGGCCGATCCGGCACGGCCCCCACTGACACATCCGGCAGCAACGGCCGGTGAGGCCGAACGTGCACTGTGGCTTCTGCTGCTCGAAGCGGTCGTAGAGCGTCTCGACGCCGAGCCCCTCCAGGTGCTGCAGGAGGTCGCGTGAAGCGGCGTTCGGCGTCAGCGCGACGTGCTCGGCCTTGTCCGGAACGTCGACGTTGAGGATCGGCAGATGCTGCTTCATTCGAATAGCCTCGTGGAGAGGTAACGCTCGCCCGTATCGGGAAGGAGGACGACGATGAGCTTCCCCTCGTTCTCGCGTCGCCGCGCGAGCTCGATGGCCGCGTGCGCGGCCGCTCCCGCGGAGATCCCCACGAGGAGCCCTTCCTCGCGCGCCAGCCGCCGCGAGACCGCGAAGGCCTGCGCCGCGGTGACGCGGATGATCTCGTCGATGACGCCGACGTTCAGCACCTCGGGGATGAACCCCGCCCCGATGCCCTGCAGCGCGTGGGGTCCCGGCATGCCGCCCGACAGGACCGGCGAGTCGTCCGGCTCCACGGCGACGATGCGCACCTGGCCCTTGCGCGACTTCAGCGCCTCGCCCACACCGGTGATCGTCCCGCCCGTGCCGACGCCCGACACGAACACGTCCACGCGGCCGTCGGTGTCCTCCCAGATCTCGACCGCCGTGGTGCGCCGGTGCGCGGCTGCGTTGGCGGGGTTGGCGAACTGCTGGGGGACGAAGGCGTCGGCGCTCTCGCGCGCGAGCTCCTCAGCCTTGCGCACCGCACCGCGCATACCGAGAGCACCCGGCGTGAGCACCAGCTCCGCGCCATAGGCGGCGAGCAGCTTCCTCCTCTCGATGCTCATCGAGTCGGGCATCGTCAGGATCAGCCGGTAGCCGCGCGCCGCGGCGACCAGCGCAAGCCCGATGCCCGTGTTGCCCGACGTCGGCTCGATGAGCGTGGTTCGGCCGGGTGCGATCCGCCCTTCGCGCTCGGCCGTGAGGACCATCTCCAGCGCGATGCGATCCTTGACGCTGCCGCCCGGGTTGAACGACTCGAGCTTCGCGGCGACCACGGCGACCTGCCCCGCCTGCGGCTTCAGGCGCAGGAGCGGCGTTCGTCCGACCAGAGAGAGGATGTCGTCGTGGATCATGGGGTCCCTCAGCCGACGGGGAGCGTGGCCAGCGCCGCGTCGAGGTCGGCGAGCAGGTCCGCAGGGTCCTCGATCCCGACCGAGAGCCGGATGACGCCGTCCGTGATGCCCGCGCGCGCGCGGGCCTCGGGGCTCATCGACGCGTGGGTCATGGAGGCGGGGTGAGCGACCAGGCTCTCCACGCCGCCCAGGCTCTCGGCGAGCGTGAACCAGCGCAGCGTCCTGAGGACGTGATCGACGCGGTCGCGGCGGCCGTCGGCCAGCTCGAAGCTCACCATGCCGCCGAAGCCGCTCTGCTGCCGCCGCGCGAGCTCGTGCTGCGGGTGGGTCGCGAGCCCGGGGTAGTGCACCTTCGCGACCGCTGGATGCGCGGCGAGAAACTCGGCGACCGCCAGCGCCCCCGCCTCGTGCGCGCGCATCCGCAGGAGCAGCGTCTTGAGCCCTCGCAGGACGAGGAAGCAATCGTGTGGGCTCTGCGAGGTGCCGAGCAGGTTGTTGACGCTCTGGATCTGCTGGACCAGCGCGGTCCGGCCAGGGCCTGCCACGACGGCGCCGCCCACGACGTCGCTGTGCCCGTTCAGGTACTTCGTGGTCGAGTGGACCACGAGATCGGCGCCGTGCAGGAACGGCTGCTGCGAGACCGGTGAGAGGAACGTGTTGTCGACGACGGCGAGGGCTCCATGCTGCCGCGCGAGCGCCGCGACCGCAGCGACGTCGGTGAGGCGCAAGAGCGGATTGGATGGGGTCTCGATCCAGATCATCCGCGTGTTCGGCCGGATCGCCGCGGCGACGGCGTCCAGATCCGCGAGGTCGAGGTAAGTGACCTCCAGCCCGTAGGTCGCCTTCGCGTGCTCGAGGGCGCGAAAGGTGCCTCCGTAGCAGTCCACGGTGCTGAGGAGGTGGCTGCCCTTGGGGAGGAGGTTCAGCGCGACGACCACCGCGCTCATGCCGGTGCTCGTGCACGTGGCGCCCGCTCCTCCCTCCAGCAGCGCGATCGCCTCTTCGAGCGCCGCGCGCGTCGGATTCCCGCTGCGGGTGTAGTCGTACCCCGCGTTCGTGCAGACGTCGCGGAACGCGAACGTGGACGACTGGTAGATCGGCGGCATCACTGCGCCGTAAGTGGGATCGGGCTGCACTCCGGCGTGGACGCATTGAGTCCCGCGGCGGGCGCGGGGCACCAGCGGCCCGCGGCTTCCCCAGCCGGCCCTCACGGGCGACCCGGGCGGGACGATCGTGAAGTGGTAGGCGGGGTTACCCGGGACGGTCGGATCCAGGTGAGCGTCGTTGGACATGCAACCTCACGCGCCACTCGGCGCTGCAGCATCGGAAGACGTTTCGGCGTGGCGTTGGATAGCGCAGCGCCGGGATTCCGTGATACAGGATGTCAGTCCAAGATACAAGAACCCCCTCGCGCAGCATGAAGGGTCCGGAGTCATGCCGGGATCGAACGCCTACCTCGACTTCAACGCCAGCACACCCCTCGCCCCCGAGGCTGCGGACGCGATGCGGCCGTTCCTCACCGACCACTTCGGCAATCCGTCGAACAGCCACTGGGCTGGCGCGCCTGCGAAGGCGGCGGTGGAACGGGCCCGCAGCCAGGTCGCAGCACTCCTGGGCGCAGCCAGCGACGAGATCGTCTTCACGAGCGGCGGGACCGAGGCGAACAACCACGTCCTCAAAGGCGTCTTCTTCGCCAACCGCGAGCGGGGTGAGCACTTCGTCACCAGCGCGGTCGAGCACCCGGCCGTCCTGAAGCCGCTCGAGTTCCTCCGGCGGCTGGGCGCGCAGGTCACGATCGTCGACGTGGACCGTCAGGGCCGAGTCGATCCCGAGGCCATCCGCCGCGCCATCACGCCGCGCACCGTCCTCGTCAGCGTCATGCACGCCAACAACGAGGTCGGGACGATCCAGCCCATCAAGGAGATCGCCGCCATCGCCCACGCGGCCGGCGTGCTCATGCACACCGACGCCGCCCAGAGCGCCGGAAAGATCCCGACGCGGGTCGATGACCTCGGCGTCGACCTCCTCTCGGTCGCGGGGCACAAGCTCTACGCGCCCAAGGGAGTCGGCGCCCTCTACGTCCGGCGCGGTACGCGCCTCGAGCCCTTCATGCACGGTGCCGGGCACGAGTCGGGGCGCAGGGCCGGCACGGAGAACGTGCTCCTCGACGTGGCGCTGGGCGCAGCCTGCGAGGTCGCTGGCCGGTGGATCGGGATGGACGCCGTCCGCTCGCTCCGCGACCGCTTCGAAGCGGAGCTGCAGGCCATCTTCGGCGCGAGCCTCACCGTGAACGGCGGGGGCGCCGAGCGGCTCCCCAACACGTCCAGCGTGAACTTCGTCGGACGAGCGGGCGCCGAGGTGCTGGCAAGCCTCCCCGGTGTTGCCGCCTCGACCGGCTCCGCCTGCCACGCCGGCTCCGTCGAGCTCTCCGCGGTGCTGGCCGCCATGGGCGTGCCGCCGCGAGAGGGCATGGGCGCGGTCCGCTTCAGCCTCGGGAGAACGACGACCTGGCAGGAGCTGGAGGGCGTGCTCGCCATCCTGCGCCGGACGCGCTGACGTCGAGCAACTCCGGGTGGCGGCGCAGGTGCTCCCACGCCCATCCGTTGATGGGGAGCACGAAGGCGTCGGCGGAAGGTCGCCCTCATCGATGCGCGGCTTGCCTTCTGCCAGCACGACGGCGCGCTCCATCGCGTGCTCCTCCGGCTACTCGACGCGCCCACGGCGCGAACCTCCCGCTCTTGGAGGGCGCGCAGGAGCTTCACCTGAAGGACGAGTTGGATCTCCCCCACCTCGTCGAGGAGCAACGTCCCACCGTTGGCGGCCTCAAAGAGACCCTGGTGATCGCGGTCGGCGCCGGAGAAGGCCCCCTTTACGTGGCCGAACAGCTCGCTCTCGAGGAGGTTCCTCGCCACGATGTCGTTGGGTCGAAGTGACGATTCCGAAGGCACGTGTCTCTCGTATTCCAGAATGGCGTCCCGCGCATTCCATTTTGGCACTCGAAGCAACTGCCACACAGCTCGACCGGAACCATGCACCCCGTCACGACTGCGGAATCACCTGACCTGGGCAACTGGCCCGATCCTTGAAGTGGGTCAGGTGAGAAACCGGACAAGAGGAGGGTAGATGGCGAACGCGCCGGCCGGACCTGCTGAACCCACGAAGAAGCTCGCGGCAGCGTCGATCGGGGGCGCGGTCGCAGCGGCGTTCGCCGCCTCGCTCTGCTGCCTCGGTCCGCTCGTCATGGCCGCGCTTGGAATCGGCGGAGCGGGCTTGCTCGCGAGGTTCGAGTTCGAGGCGTACCGCCCTTACCTCGCCACGCTCGCGGTCATCCTGCTCGGGGCCGGCATCTACCTGGCCTACCGGCGTCCGAGGTTGGAGGCCGGGACGGCTGCCGGAACAGCTGCTTGCGAGTGTGTAAGCCCGACCACGAGCCACCTCGCGCGCGTGGCGCTGTGGCTCGCGACGGTCGTGGTCGTCCTGTTGCTCGCGTTCCCGTATTTGGCGGAGCTCGTCTTCTGACCATGGAACACCTCGTGCCATTAGCGGCTCGTAGGAGAAGGACATGAGCTCATGCTGCTCGGGTGAGAGCTGTGACAAGACCAACGTCGCTTGGAGCACGCGGACCGCCTGCCCGCGCTGCGGTGCGGTGGGCAAGGTCGTCGGAGACGATACGATCCGCGCCATCCTGAAGCCCGGCCACGCCGACGCTCTGCGCGCGCTCGAGCGCCGCTTCTGCGGGACCCCGAGTTGCGCGGTCCTCTACTACGATGCGGAAGGGCGCGTGGTCGAGAAGAGCGCGGCCTCGGTGCGCATTGGGGTGAAGGAGGCCGAGGACCCGATCCCGCTTTGCTACTGCTTCGGGTTCACGCGGGCGGACGTGCGCCGGGAGGTGGCCGAGACGGGCGAGAGTACGATCCCCAACCGAATCGACGCGGAGGTCCGTGCGGGGCGCTGCGCCTGCGAACGGAAGAACCCGTCGGGTGCGTGCTGTCTCGGCGACGTAAGGAAGGCCGCCAAGGAGGCGGAGGCCACGCTCGCCGCCGGGCCGGACGCGAGCGGCGACACGCTGGGGCATGAAGCCTCGAACTGCGCGTAACCGATCCGATCACACTGTTGCCGTCTCCGGCGTTGGAGCGCGCGAATTGCCGATGGATTTCGCAGTGCTTCACGCCCTACACGTGGCGCGCCCCTTGCTTCACCCCGCACGTCGCGCAGCCAACGGAGGCAGAGACCGCGCATGTGGATGCTCTTCATAGGTGACCTTCGACGCCGCTGGGTCGAGTACTTGCTCGGGGCCGCGGCCATCACGCTCGTGGTCGCGGCGCTCGTGACTCATCGCGCCGTGACCTCGTCGGCGGAGGACGCGGTGCACGATCTCGCGCACCGGCTCGGGCGGAACATGCTCGTGGTCCCCGAGGGGACCGATCTCTCGGCCTTCCACGGACAGCGCTACGGCGCTGAGGCACTGCCCGACAGCGCTCCCGACGCGCTTCGGTCCTCGGCGGTGGCTCAGCACATCCGCTCCATCGAGGCACGGCTTTACGGCAACGTGAAGGCAGGCGAGGGCGAGGTGATCGTCGTGGGCCAGGACATCGACTGGCCTTCGCGGGACGAGGTGGAGCCGGCGATCCTGGGTCCGGCGGCGGCCCGCGCCCTGGGCGCATCGGCGGGCGGCACCTTCCGGCTCGGCGATCGAACCTTCTCGGTACTCCAGGTCGCCGACGCGCCTTCCGACGGGCTCGACTCCGCGGTCTTCATGCCGCTCGCCGCAGCGCAGCGCGTCCTCGGACGGCCCGGCGCTCTGTCCGCCCTGAGGCTCGGCGGCTGCTGGTGCCGCATCGACGTCGCGACGCTCGCCGGCGAGGTCGAGAAGATCCTTCCTGGCTCTCGCGCGATCACCGTCGCAGGAATGGTGAAGGCGCAGAAGGGGAGCGTCGAAACGATGAAGCGATACTCGACCGTCCTGAACCTGACGGGGCTCGCTGTCGTCGCGCTCGTCGTGGGCGCCCTTGCGTCCTCGCAAGCCCGGCGCAGGTCGCGTGAAATGGGGCTGCTCGTCGCGATCGGCGCCCCACCCCGAGCCCTCGCGCGCCTCTTCACCCTCCAGGCGGCTGCGGCGGGAGCCCTCGGTGGCGCCCTCGGGTGGGCCATCGCGTACCCGCTGACGAAGCGGGTCGGCGTAGCCCTGCTAGGGAGCCCGCTCACCCCCACGCTGGAGCTGCTCGTGCCGGTGATGGGGCTCGCCGCGCTCGTCAGCGCCATCGCCGCCACGATTCCAGCCAATCGCGCAGCCGCGCTCGATCCCACCGTCGTCCTTCGGGAGTCCTGACCATGATCCGCGTCGAGAACGTGAAGAAGTCCTTCACCGCGCCCCAGGGGGGCGAGGTCCTCGCCCTCGCTGGCGTCACGGCTCACGTCGCTCCCGGCGAGTTCGTCGCCGTCGTCGGGCCGAGCGGCAGCGGGAAGTCCACGCTGCTCTTCGCCATGGGCGGGCTCGCCGCCCCGACGGGCGGCCATGTCTACCTCGGCGAGAAGCTCATCTACGACCTCGATGGCGAGGCCCGCTCTGCCCTCCGCCGGACGGAGATCGGCTTCGTCTTCCAGACCTTCAACCTCGTGCCGTACCTCACGTGCGTCGAGAACGTGGTGCTTCCCGCCGTCCTCGCCGGTCGCCCCCGGGCGAAGGCCACCGACGATGCGAACCGGATCCTCGACCGGCTTGGGCTCTCCACGCGGCGCCATCACCGGCCCGCCCAGCTCTCGGTAGGAGAGCGCCAGCGGGTGGGGATCGGGCGGGCCATCGTGAACGGGCCTCGCGTCCTCCTCGCCGACGAGCCGACCGGCAACCTCGATCCGGCGACCGCCGACCAGACGATGGACCTCCTCCGCGAGCTGAACGCGGACGGCCAGACGATCGTGATGGTCACGCACGACCAGCGCCTTGCCCAGCAGGCGGGCCGGATCGTACGGCTCCGAGCCGGCGCCATCGACACCCGGATCCCCGCCGGCGACAGGGCGGTCGCGTGACGGGCCCCGCCGTCTGGCTCACGCTGCGAGACGTGGCGGTCAGGCGCCGGGCCGTGCTCCTGGCGGCGTCGGTGGTCGCCGCGCTCACGGCGGCGGTTGCCGCGATGGAGCTCGTCGCTCGCGCGCGGGAGGAAGCCGTCGCGAGGCAGATCGACGCCATCGGGCCCGCCCTCTCTGTCGTGCCGACGGGAACGACGGCGGGCGCGCTGGCCAGGTTGGATCTCGGCAGCGCCGTGCTTCCCCCCCGCGTCACCGAAGCCGTCATGGCCGCCCTCGGCTCCGACCTCCGAGCGATCGAGGAGCGGCTGGTCCTGGCGAAGCGGGTTGCGGGGGTCCCCACGCCCGTGATCGGCCTGGACTGGACATCGGTCAGCCCGGCGGCTGGAAGCCGCGACGTCGCGGCGCTCGGGTCCGAGCTCGCGCGCCGGACGGGGAAGTTGCGGAGTATCGACGTCGATGAAAGGCCGTTCGAGGTCGCCGCGGTGATGCCTTCGACGGGCAGCGCCCAAGACCTCGCGGTCCTTCTTCCGCTCGAGACAGCCCAGGGGCTCGTTGGCGCCAGCGCCGTGAACGAGCTCCGCGTGTACCTGCGTGCCGGCGTCGAACCCCGGGAGGCCGAGCGCCGCCTGGCGGCGGTGCTGCGCGATGCCAAGGCGATACGGACGGATCGCGGCGGGGTCGCCGACCGCGACACGCAGGCCTCCCTGGTGAAGCACCGCTCGGTCGCCTACGCGGTGATGGGCATCGTGGCCGCCCTCTGCCTCGTCATCGCGGCGCACCTCGACGCCTCGGAGCGGCGCATCGAGCTGGCGACGCTCGCCGCGATCGGTGCCTCGCGGGCGACGCTCCTGGGGGTGCTCATGTCCCGCTCAGCCCTGGTGGCCGTGGCCGGCGCCTCCGTTGGCATCATCGCCGGTGGCGCGCTTGCCGCGGTCCAGGATCCCGGAGTGGCGGCCGCGATCACGCGGAGCGGGCCGTTCGCGCTCGCGTGCCTCGCCGCAGCGCTCGGGCTCGGCCTCGCTTCGGCCGCTCCGACCGCGCTCGTCTGGGCGTTGCGCGACCCCGTGCCTGAACTTCAGGAGAGCTGAGCTCTGGGGGTCCCACCCGCATGGGGCCAGTCTTCCGTTGCGGTCGCCGCGCGTGCGGTTGCGCGGTTGGACCGCCACCGTTAGCGTGCAAGCGAGCGCTGGAGGTTCATGCATGCGACGCTTGTTCCTGGCAGGCGGGGTCTTTGGGCTCGCGATCCTCGTCTTCGCCGTGATCGGCGCAGTCATCGTCGTGCGCGGAGGCATCTCCGCGCGTCCCGAGCCTTCCGGGTTGGAGGCACGAATCGCCCGCGCCCTGCGCCACGTCGCCATCCCTTCGTCCGATCGGGAGGTCAGGAACCCCATCGCGGCTGGTCCGCGGGCCCTCGCAGCGGGACTCGCCCACTTCGCGGATCACTGCGCGACGTGTCACGCGAACGACGGGAGCGGCCAGACTGCGATCGGGCGGGGGCTCTACCCCCGAGCGCCCGACATGCGCCGCCCCGCGACGCAGTCCCTCAGCGACGGAGAGCTCTTCTACGTCGTCGAGAACGGCGTCCGGCTCACCGGCATGCCAGCCTGGGGTGGAGCGGACAGCGCGGAGGGGAGCTGGCACCTCGTCCACTTCATCCGCCACCTGCCCTCCCTCACCGCGGAGGAGAGGGTCGAGATGGAGCGGCTGAACCCGAAGTCGCCCGAGGAGTGGCGGGCCCTGCAAGCCGAGGACGAATCCCTCCGCGGAGTCGGCTCCAGGAACGGCCTGGGCCGCGGCTCCCACGCGCACTGATGGAGCGTCACAAACGAGCGAGCCGCCGTTCACGGCAAGCGGGTCGGCGAGGTCCTGGAGGCCGTCGTCGTCAAGCTTGGCCCGGCGCCCGCATCGCAGTGACGGCGGGCCAGGCGAGGAATGGCGCAGCGAGCCCGACCGCGATCACTCCCGCCGCCGATGGTTCCCGCAGCAGGTGTCCCAGGAGAACGACCGCGAGTCCGGCGTACACGGGATCCATGCGCCCGGGGATTCGCTCCCGCGCCGTCGCCACACCGGCGGCAGCGCGCCGGCGCGCACGCGCCGGCGTGCCGGCCATGATGAGCCCCACGACCAGGAGAACGGCCCCTACGATTCGGGAGGCCGCGCCAGCCTGTACGACCGCTCCAGGCAGGATGCCGCGCGCCCCGAGGATCTGCGCGACGACGGCAGCCAGGTAGGCGACCAGAGCGCCCCACTCTCGCGCGCGGCCGGGGCGCGCCAGTCGAAACCCCATTACGAGGAGCAGCGCCGCGAGGCCGAGCGCCAGACTTCCCTGCGGTGACGTCAGCTCGTCCACGACTTCGTCCTCCTGCACACGAAGAAGAATACCGCTCCCAGCCTCTCGCGAGGCCGGGAGCGGCGCCGCGGATCCCCCAGCGGACCCGCGGTCCAGCTATCCGGCGATCGCCGGAGTGATGGCCTCCTCATCGCTCACTTCCTTCTTCTTCCAGAGGAAGTAGACCGCCGGGTAGACGAGGAGCTCCATGAGGAAGGAGGTGACGAGCCCACCGATCATCGGCGCCGCGATCCGCTTCATGAGGTCGGCGCCGGTGCCGACGGACCACATGATGGGCAGAAGCCCGATCATCGCCGCGAACACGGTCATCGCCTTGGGCCGCACCCGCTTCACCGCGCCGTGGACGATCGCCTCGACGAGATCCCCGCGGGTCCGGAGCTGCCCCCTCGCCCTGGCCTCCTCGTGCGAGAGGTCGAGGAAGAGGAGCATGAAGACACCGGTCTCCGCGTCGAGCCCCATCAGCGCGATCATGCCGACCCAGACCGCGATCGAGACGTTGTAGCCGAGGAGCCAGAGCAGCCAGACCGCCCCGATCGCCGAGAAGGGCACCGCGGCCATCACGAGGGCCGCCTTGAAGGAGGACTTCGTGTTCATGTAGAGGAGGGCGAAGATGAGCACGAGCGTGAGCGGGATGACGAGCTTCATCCGCTCCTTCACGCGCAGCATGTTCTCGTACTGGCCGCTCCAGGCCATGTTGTAGCCGGTCGGGAGCTTCAGCTCCGACGCGACCGCCTTCTTCGCCTCGGTCACGTACGACCCGACGTCGATGGCCGACGTGTCGAAGTCGACGTAGACGTAGCCTGACAGGAGGCCGCCCTCGTCGCGGATCATCGACGGACCGTGGGCGAGCACGACGTCGGCGATCTCCTCCATGGGGATCTGTCCCTGGCCGCTCGGGAGCGGCAACAACACGCGGCGGAGGGCCGAGAGATCCTCACGGTAGTCGCGGGCGTAGCGCACGTTGACGCCGTAGCGCTCGCGCCCTTCGACGGTCGTGGTCTGGTTGTCCCCGCCGACGGCGGTCATCACCAGCATGTTCGCGGCGTCGACCGAGAGGCCGTAGCGGGCGAGCTGATCGCGCTTCAGCACGAAGTCGAGGAAGTAGCCCCCCGCGACGCGCTCCGCGTAGACGCTGCGGGTGCCCGGCACCTTCTTGACGATCGCCTCCGTCTCCTTCGCCACGCGCTCGATCGTCGCGAGGTCGGCGCCGCTGATCTTGATGCCGACGGGTGTGCGGATGCCGGTCGAGAGCATGTCGTTGCGCCCCTTGATCGGCATCGTCCACGCGTTGGAGATGCCTGGAAGTTGAAGGGCCGCGTTCATCTCGTTCTCCAGGTCCTCCTGTGAGATGTGGTCGCGCCAGACCGGCCGGAGCGCGCCCTTCAGCCAATTGGGGGCCCACGCCGAGTACCAGCGCGGCTTCTCGCGCCACTCGGACTCGGGCTTCAGGATGATGGTCGTCTCCATCATCGTGAAGGGCGCGGGATCGGTCGAGGTGTTGGCGCGCCCCGCCTTGCCGAAGACGCGCTTCACCTCAGGGAAGGTCATCAGGATCTTGTCCTGGACCTGAAGGGCCTTCTGCGCCTCGGCGACCGACATGCCCGGCTCCACGGCCGACGGCATGTAGAGGATCGTCCCCTCGCGCAAGGGCGGCATGAACTCCGAGCCCAGCCTCATGAAGACGGGGATCGACGTCAGGACCAGCCCGATGGCAGCGAGGATGGTTGCCTTCGGGTGACGCAGCACGAACCGGCACGGGGGCTCGTAGATACGGTGGAGAGCCTTCGAGATCGGGTGCGCCTCCTCCGAGTAGTACTTCCCGACGAGCGCCTGGTTCGCCACCCACGCGAGCCACCGCGGCTTGAACTTGAACTCGTCGATCCGCGCGAACATCATCCGCATCGCCGGGTCGAGCGTGATGGCCAGGAAGGCGGCGATCGCCATCGCGAGGTTCTTCGAGTAGGCGAGCGGACGGAAGAGCCGCCCCTCCTGATCCACGAGCGTGAAGACCGGCATGAACGCCACGGCGATCACGAGCAGCGAGAAGAAGACGCCGGGCCCTACCTCGAGGAGCGCGTCGAGACGGACGTGGTGGAAGTCCCCCTTCTTCCCGTCCTTTATCCAGTGGTGAATCTTGTTGTAGGCGTTCTCCACCTCGACGATCGCCCCGTCCACCAGCACGCCGATGGAGATGGCGATGCCCGAGAGCGACATGAGGTTCGCGTTCAGCCCCATGGCGTACATGGGGATGAACGCCAGCGCGACGGAGACCGGGATGGTGATGATCGGGATGATGGCCGACGGGATGTGCCACAGGAAGATGAGGATGATGATCGAGACGACGACGATCTCCTCGATCAGCTTCCCCTTCACGGTCTCGATGGCGTGGTCGATCAGCTCCGCGCGGTCGTATGTGGTGACGACCTCGACCCCGGGAGGGAGCGATGGCTTCATCTGCTCCAGCTTTGCTTCGACGCGCTTGATGACGTTGAGCGCGTTCTCTCCGGCGCGCATGACGACGATGCCGCCGACTGCGTCCCCCTCGCCGTCGAGGTCGGCGATTCCGCGCCGCATCTCGGGGCCGAGCGCGACGGTGGCGACGTCCTTCACCGTGACCGGGGTCCCGCCCTCCGAGCGGAGGACCAGCTTCTCCAGATCAGCGATCCCCTTCACGTAGCCACGGCCGCGCACCATGTACTCGCGCCCGCTGAACTCGACCAGCCGCCCGCCGACGTCGTTGTTCCCGCGTCGTACGGCGTCGATGACCACGTCGAGCGGCAGCTTGTAGGCCGCGAGCGAGTTCGGGTTCACGTTGATCTGGTACTGCCTGACCTGGCCGCCGACCGTGGCCACCTCCGACACGCCGGGGACCGACTGGATCGCGTAGCGGAGGTTCCAGTCCTGGAAGGAGCGCAGCTCGTCCGACGAGTGCTGTCCCGTCCGATCCACGAGCGCGTACTGGTAGACCCAGCCGACGCTCGACGCGTCGGGTCCCAGCTCGACCTTCACGTCCTGGGGAAGCTGAGGCGTGATCTTGGAGAGGTACTCGAGCACGCGCGTGCGCGCCCAGTACAGGTCGGTCCCGTCCTCGAAGATCACGTAGACGTAGCTGAACCCGAAGTCCGAGAACCCACGGATCGCCTTCACCTTCGGCGCGCCGAGGAGCGCGGTGATGATGGGATAGCTGACCTGATCCTCGATGATGTCGGGGCTGCGGTCCCACCGCGAGTAGACGATCACCTGCGTGTCGGACATGTCGGGGAGCGCGTCCAGGGCGATGTTGTTCATCGCCCAGTACGACCCGATGAGCGCGACGATCGTGGCCGCGATGACGAGGTACTTGTTCTCCGCCGAGAAGCGGATGATGGCCTTGATCATGGCGTCCTACCGTCCGTGGCCAGCGTGCGGGTTCGCGCCCGCTGCGTCGCCGCCGCTCGCGGGTGTGCTCGGAGCCGCCTTGGGGCCCCCCGCCTGACCGGCACTGGGCCCGGCTCCCGTCAGCGCGGAGAGTGACGCGCGCAGCCTGGACTCCGAGTCCACGAGGAAGTTGGCGCGCGTGACGACGCCGTCTCCCGGAGCGAGCCCGGAGACGATCTCGACGGACGTCCCGTCGGACGCTCCGGGCGTGACCTCCCGAGGCTGGAACTTGCCTGCGCCCAGCGCGATGAAGACGACGCTCTTCGTGCCGGAGTCGATGATCGCGTCGGCCGGGATCCGGAGCGCCTCGCGTGCCCTGCCGGAGAGGACCACCTCCCCGAACATCTCGGGGCGCAGGTCGCCGGTGGGGTTCGGGAAGTCGATTCGGACCTTCGCCGTGCGGGTCTTCGGGTCGAGCAGCGGATCGATGAACGCGACGCGCCCCTCGAACGTCCGGCCAGGGAAGGCCTTGAGCGTGAGCGCCGCCTTCATCCCGACCTTCACGTTCTGGAGGTCGGTCTCATAGGCGTCGGCGAGCCCCCAGAGGTGCGTGAGATCGATGATCTCGAACGGCATGTCGCCCGCGCTCACCTTCATCCCCGGGACGACGTCCTTCTTCGTCAGGACACCGCTCGCGGGCGCGTAGAAGGTGATGGTCCGGGACGGCTCGCCCGCCTTCTCGATCCGATCGATCTCGGCCTGGGCGACGTCCCAAAGCTCGAGCTTGCGCCTCGCCGCGCGCACCAGCGCGTCGCCGTCAGCTGACATCGCGCCACCAGCCCCTCCCATCGTCTTCTGGGTACGGAGCGCGAGCAGGAGCTCCTCCTGCGCCGACAGCAGCTCGGGGCTGTAGACGGCATAGAGCGGCTGGCCGCGCCGGATCGGCTTGCCGATGAAGTCGGCGTACACCCGCTCCATGAAGCCGCTGAACTTCACGTTGACGTGGGTGACGCGCGTCTCGTCGACCGCCAGCCGCCCGTTGGTGCGCCAGGTCCCGCCGATCGGACCGCGCTCGGCGTGGACGATCTTCATGCCGATGAGCTGCTGGCGCGCCGGGTCTATCGTCACGCCGGCCAGCCCCTCGGGCGCCGTGCCACCACCCGCGCCGTCACCCGCACCTCCACCGCCAGCGACCTTCACCAGCTTCATGCCGCAGATCGGGCAGTCGCCCGGGTGGTCCTGGACGATCGACGGATGCATCGGGCACTGCCACTGCTCCTTCTGCGCCTCGCCCGATCCGGCCGCGCCCTTCGTCTCCGCCGCAGAAGTGCTGCCCGCGACCTTCACGAGCTTCATGCCGCAGATCGGGCAGTCGCCAGGGTGGTCCTGGACGATGGACGGATGCATCGGACACTGCCACTGCTCCTTAGCACCCGCCTCGGCGCTCCCGCCGTGGTCGTGCCCAGAGCGGCCCGTGATGAGCCAGGTACCGCTACCCGCGACGATCGCGCTCACCGCGATGGCCACGAGCACGCCACCGACACCGAGCGTCCGGCGCGAGGAGGGAGGTGAAGGGATCTCGTTCGTCATCGTCGTCTCTCTCCAGAATCGTTTCGTGATCACATGCCGCTGTTCATCGATGCTCCGCCGCCGGCGTCACCGGCAGCGCCGCTCGCGGAGCCGCCCCCCTTCGAGCCGCCGGACCCGCCGCCGGTTGCGCCGGCCCCAGGGAC
>JBAVTL010000063.1:0-9908 GCA_049696175.1 Anaeromyxobacteraceae bacterium | reverse complement strand
ACGTGGCGGCCGGGAACGCCGCCGGGGTGGTGACCGTGGCCGCGCTCTGGGGCGCCTGCACGCGGGACCAGCTCGCCGCCGCGGCCCCTCGCCACTACGCCGCCACGGTGCGCGACGTCGCGCCGATCGTCGCGCGGCTGCAGCGTGGCTGAAGGTGACGTCCGCGCGCCCCTCTGGTAGTCGTTCTGGGATGCGCGTCGCCTACCTCGGTCCGCCCGGGACCTTCAGCGAAGAGGCCCTGTCCCACTGCGATCTCTCCCGGGAGGGCGAGCACGTCCCCGCCGCGACCTTCGCCGAGGCGTACGACCTGCTCCTGCGCGGCGACGTAGACGCCGCGCTCCTGCCGATCGAGAACTCCACCGAGGGGCAGGTGGGCGCCATCCTCGACCTCCTCGTCCATCGACCGGGGCCGCTCATCCGCCGCGAGGTCTCGCTGCGCGTCCGGCAGCACCTCCTCGCCAGGCCGGGGATGGCCCCGGGCTCGATCCGGCGCATCCTCTCCCACCCCCAGCCGCTCGGGCAGTGCGCGCGGTACCTCTCTGAGCACTTCCCGAAGGCGACGCGCGAGCCGACGCTCTCGACCGCTGACGCGGCTCGGCGCGTCGCGGAGGGGGAGCCTGACGCGGCCGCCATCGGCTCGCTCGCGGCGGCGAAGCGGTACGGGCTCGACGTGCTCGCGAGCGACATCCAGGACAGCGACGAGAACGTGACGCGCTTCGTCCTCGTCGCCCGGGCGGACGAGCCGCCGACGGGCACCGACAAGACGAGCGTGGCGTTCACGCTCGATCGCGATCGGCCGGGCGGTCTCTACGAGGTGATCGGGGAGTTCGCGACCCGGGGGATCAACCTCTCGAAGGTGGAGAGCCGTCCGATGAAGCAGTCGCTCGGCCACTACATCTTCTTCGTGGACTTCGAGGGGCACCGGCTCGACGCGGCCGGCGAGGCCGCGCTCGTTGGCGTCCGCGCGCGGGTCCACCGGCTCTACCTGCTCGGATCGTACCCGCGCTCGGCCTGAAGAGGGCCCATGGTCACGCCGCCGTGACGGCCTCGGGCTTCTCCTGCGCGGTCGCAGCCGGCGCCTCGTCCACGGGCGCGCGGAAGAACTCGACGAGCGCGTCGCGCTGCTTCCGCGCGTCGTCGAAGCCCATGGCCATGAGGGCCGCCGCGTACTCGCGATCGAAGAGCAGGTAGCTCGCGAGGTCGGCCGCGCCGTCGCCCTGGTCGTCGCCGCTGGGGCTGGCCGCGGCCAGGCGTAGGAGGCGGGCCGCGAGCGTCCCGGGGCGGAGCTTGCCCATCTGCTTCTTCGCGTACTCCTGCGCGAGCAGGCCGAGGTCCTGGGAGGGACGGATCACCAGATCCCGGACGCGGCGGATGGGCGTCCCCAGGTGGTCTCCGCCAAGGGCTGCGAGCCTGTGCCGGAAGTCCGGCCCGAAGCTCTGCTCGCCATACTCGAGGAGCTGGTTGAGCCGCCGGAGCCGGTCGAGGTCGTAGTCGGCGTGGTCGAGGGTCAGGGCGTTGAGGATGCCGCCGAGCTGGGCTCCGGTCGAAGGCACCTCGCCCTCGGCGCGGATGCGCGGCGCGGGGCGTCGCCCCTGATGGCGCAGGCCGACGACCAGGACGCGATCGGCGCCGAGCCGGATGGCGGGCGCGAGCGGGGTGTTCTGGAGGATCGAGCCGTCGCTGAACCAGGAGCCCTCGATGAAGACCGGACGGAAGAGGAGCGGGATCGCGCTGGAGGCGAGGGCGTGGCACGCCGCGATGGAGCGCGGGCGCGCCTCCACCTGCGGGTCGCGGCTCCAGACCGGCAGCTCGTTGGCGGTCTCGATGAAGACGACCGCACGGCCGGTCCCCAGGTCGGTCGCGGTGACGGTCAGCGCCCCCACGGCGCCGCTCCGCACGTTGACGTGGAGCTGGTCCCAGTCCACCCGGTCGCGGATGACGCGGGCCAGCGCCTCCGGGTAGAGGAAGTCGGAGATGCGCCAGGAGCGGTGGCGTAGCCTGAGCATCCGGACGCGGCGCAGGAGGTAGAGCGGGAGCGCTGCGAGCCGCAGGAAGCTCCAGTGGAACACGTCCTCTATGCGGAGCGAGAGCCAGACGTCGGCGAGGAGCCGCCCCTGCAGCTCGGGGGTGTGCGCCGTGGCGGCGAGGAAGCAGGCGTTGACCGCGCCGATGCTGGTGCCGGAGAGGATGTCGATGCGTGGCTGCTCGCCGAGCGTGGAGGGGAACTCCTCGCGCAGATAGCGGACCACGCCGGCCTCGTAGGCGCCGCGCGCGCCACCTCCGGCGAGAACGAGAGCGGTCCGCGGCTGCGTCACGAGAGGGCTACCTCCTCGAGGTCGGAAGGGACCCGATCCATGCAACCCATATTATCGGGACGAGCTGCGGCGGATGCCAGCCAAGTCGGCTCCCCGTGGACGGGTAATGCGTGCCGAGCCCCTTGATGGCGCCGAGGAAGCGGATGGACGTCATCGGTCGACAATCCTACAATGAACGCTCGCGGTGAATCCGGGGTGTGTCGAAGTCTCTGAAGGGTGCGCCGATGGGACGGAAGATCCGGGTGGTCGGTGGCATGATCGAACGCGACGGGCGCTATCTCATCGCCCAGCGGCAGCCGCGCGCCATCTTCCCCCTCCTGTGGGAGTTCCCGGGTGGCAAGGTCGAGCCCGGCGAGACCGACGAGGCGGCGCTCGCGCGCGAGCTCCGGGAGACCCTGGGCATCGAGGTCTGGGTGCTCGAGCGGGTGGTCCACGTCGAGCACGCGTACGAAGGCTACGACATAGACTTCTGCGTCTATCGCTGCCGCGACGCCGGGAGCGAGATCCGCCACGTCGGCGTGAACGATCACCGCTGGGTCTTCCCCGAGGAGCTCGACGGCTACGAGTTCCCTCCCGCGGACGAGAAGAGCCTGGCGCAGCTCCTCGGTCTCTGACCGGGTGCGTTGACAGGCTGCCATTCGAGCTTACGTATGTGGCGGCGCCGGGAATACGGCCGGCGCCCTCGGCGTCTTCAATGGACGAAGACCCCAACTCGAGCGGAGCCCCAATGCGCCGGATCCTGACCATCTTGCTTGCCCTCGTCGTCGTCTCCGCCGTGGTCCCCGCCTGCTCCCGTGAGGGAAAGGCCAGCGCTGAGACCTCGGGAGGGCTGTATCGAGAGGCCGCGGTCACGGTCCCGGCCGAGAAGGAGATCGCGGTCCCAGGCCAGACCTCCCTGGCTCCGCTCATCAAGCGGCTGCGTCCCGCCGTCGTGAACATCTCCACGACCACCGTGGTCAAGCACCCCGCGCGCGCCCAGGGGCAGCGCAGCAGCCCGGAGGAGGAGTTCTTCGAGCGGTTCTTCGGGCGCCCCGGGCCGGACGCTCCGCAGCAGTTCCGAGGCTCCAGCCTGGGCTCCGGCTTCGTGATCAACGCCGACGGCTACATCCTCACCAACAACCACGTGGTTAAGGACGCCGCCGACATCCGCGTTAAGCTCACCGACAACCGCGAGTTCGTGGCCACGGTGGTCGGGAAGGACACTGTCACCGACGTCGCGCTCATCAAGCTGAAGAACCCGCCGAAGGACCTGCCGACGGTCGTCCTCGGCGACTCCGACGGCCTGGAGCAGGGAGACTTCGTGCTCGCGCTCGGCAGCCCGTTCGGCCTGTCCGACACGGCCACCTTCGGGATCATCTCGGCGAAGCACCGCTCGGTGAGCGGCGGCACGTACGACGACTTCATCCAGACCGACGCCGCTATCAACCCGGGCAACTCCGGCGGCCCGCTCTTCAACCTGCGCGGCGAGGTGGTGGGGATCAACACGATGATCCTCGCCCCCCAGGGCACGTTCGTCGGCGTCGGCTTCGCCGTCCCGATCACGCTCGCGAAGACGCTCCTCCCTCAGCTGAAGGAGAAGGGGAAGGTGGTCCGAGGCTACCTCGGCGTCCAGGTCTCCGAGCTCACGCCGGACCTCGCCCAGGGCTTCGGCTTCCGGGCCGAGCAGAAGGGGGCGCTCGTCCAGCAGGTGGTGAAGGGGACCCCGGCGGAGAAGGGTGGCCTGGAGGCCGGCGACCTCGTGGTCGCGATGAACGGCAAGCCGATCGAGTCGTCGAGCGCGCTGACCCGCGGCGTCGCGACCGTCCCACCAGGAGAGAAGGTGAACCTGACCCTCATCCGGAAGGGATCCGAGAAGAAGGTCAGCCTGCAGGTCGCGAAGCGGCCGGATGAGGAGGCGCTCGCGCGGGGCGACCTCTCGGGAGAGGAGCAGGGGGGCGATCAGGCCGGTGGCGAGGCAGGGAAGAGCAAGGTCAAGCTCGGGATCACCGTGCAGCCGATCACCCCGGAGCTCGCGGCCAAGCTGGACGCTGCCCCGGGGGACGGCCTGGTCGTGGTCGACGTCGAGGAGGACGGTCCAGCCGCCCGCGCCGGCGTCCGGCCGGGAGACATCATCGTCGAGGTGAACCGCGCTCGCGTGAGGACCCCGGCCGACGTGACGAAGGCGCTCGGTGCGCTGAAGGACGGCGACATGGCGCTGCTCCGCGTGAAGCGCGGCGGCGGGGCCGTGTTCGTGGCCGTGCCCTTCGGCGGGCGGAGGTAGCCTCCGTCACCAGGACTTCGCGGCGATCTCCGAGTCGTCGCGCCCGTTGATGACCCGGAGCGCAAGGAAGCGAGCCGCGAGCCCCTCGAAGGAGCCCGGCTCGCCCTTGCGCTTCAGCTTCCACGCCCGGTCGGGGCGGAAGACAAGCTCCAGCTCGATCGCTCCCGAGCGGAACGGGCTGAGGAAGTCGAGCTCCATCATTCCCGGAGGCAGCTGGACCTCGATCGGCACGAGATCGACGATCGGATTGCCGTTCGCGTCCTGGCCCTTCGGTTGACCGCGGCTCAGCGCGTAGCCACCCCCGTCGATGAACGGGGTCAGGAGCAGGACGACCCGATCCCCCTTCGGCTGGGTCCGCACGACCTGTGAGGCGTCGGTGACCCGGACCAGGTACGTCTTCGCCCCTTCTCCCTTTCGGAAAGCCGCAACCTTGGCCTCGCACGCTCGGCGCTCGATGGGGTCCGTGCAGCGCCCGACGTAGTTGCCAAGGAAGATGCGGAGGTCATCGAGACGCTCCGCCTTGGCTGCGGCGGCCTGGAATCGGTCGTCGGCCGACGTGGAGAGGGGGGCGAGGAGTGCCAGGAAGAGGAAGGAAAGTGCGGCCTTGTGGTGCATCTAACTCTCCGGAAGAGGGTACCCGTGTGGGAGCTGCAGGCGATAGCGTGTAGTTGAGGGTCGTTATTTTGACTACATCATCGTACCCGCTTACGCTCGGCATCGTTCGAGGGAGGCGGCGATGCTCTGGTACCGCAGGGATACGAAGCCGAGCGCAGACCATGCAAATCGCGAGCGACGCGAGGGCGCCCGGCTCGATAAGGCCTTTCCGGTCTACCTCGACGGGGATCGGGGCATCGGGATGGGGATCGCCCGGAACATCTCCGCGGGTGGGATGTTCGTCGAGACGCGAGCGCCACAGCCGATCGGGTCACAGGTGCGGGTCACCTTTCCGGCAGAGGGCGGTGAGATGACTGCCATCGCCGAGGTCCGCTACGTCTGCCACCTGCTCGGCCGCTCGGAGGGGTCATCGCGCGGCCCGCTCGCCCTGCGCGGGATGGGGATGCGCTTCATCTACTTCGAGACCGGTGAGGAGTCCCGCTCGATCGTGCAGTGAAGCGCGCGGTTCGTCGCCTTGATGGCGGTGGGGCCCCGTGCTACCGCACGGGCATGCTCGCGATAGAGACGTATGGTCTGACGCGCTTCTTCGGAGGCCGCGCGGCCGTCGCCGAGCTCTCGCTGTCGGTGCCGGAGGGAGCCTTCTTCGGCTTCCTCGGGCCGAACGGGGCCGGCAAGAGCACCACGATGCGGATGCTCACCGGGCTCCTCGCGCCGAGCGCGGGCGGCGCCCGGATCCTGGGGATCGACCTCTCCAGGGAGCCCCTCCGCGTGAAGGGGCGGATCGGCGTGGTCCCCGACGGCCTGGCGCTCTTCGAGCGGCTGTCCGGGGCCGAGCAGCTGCGGCTGCATGGCCAGCTCTACGGCCTGGAGCGGCGCGAGGCGGGCCGTCGCGCCGACGAGCTCCTCGGCGCGCTGGAGCTCGCCGACGACGCCGGCAAGCTGGTCGTGGAGTACAGCCACGGCATGAAGAAGAAGCTCGCGCTCGGCTGCGCGCTCATCCACGCGCCGCAGGTGCTCTTCCTCGACGAGCCGTTCGAGGGGATCGACGCGGTCGCGGTCACCGGCATCCGCCGGATGCTGCAGGACCTCGTCGCCCGCGGCCAGATGACGATCTTCCTCACGAGCCACGTCCTCGAGGTGGTCGAGCGGCTCGTCACGCACGTCGGCATCCTGCGTGAGGGCAGGCTCGTGGCGCACGGGACGCTCGACGAGGTCCGCGGCGGCGGATCCCTGGAGGAGGTCTTCATCCGGACCGTCGGGGAGGACCGGATCGCGCCGAACGGGCTCTCCTGGCTCGGCGACCGCAAGGTGGGAGCTTGAAGCTCCTCTCCCCTTCGCTCAGGGCGTTCGTGGAGCTGCGGGGCCGGCTGCTCGCGCGCAGGTTCCTCACCAGGCGAGGCGTGCCCGAGCTGGTGGCGAGGGTCGTCGTCTTCGGCCTGTCAGGGGTTGCCGCGGTCCTCTTCTCGGGGGCGATCGGCGCTGGGACCTACCGCGCCGCCAGGACGGGGAGGGGGCTCGCCACCGAGCTCGCCGTCACGGCCATCTTCTTCGGGATCTGGCAGACGTGGACCGCCGTGGCGCTCACGCTGGCCGAGCGCGACACGCTCGACCTCGGGAGGTTCCTCGCGTACCCGCTGCCGCCTGGGAGGATCTACGCGTACGGCCTGGTCGCCTCGGCGGCCGGCGACCCCTTCGCGCTCTTCTGGACCGTGCTCCTCGCCGGCGCGTTCACCGGCGCGGCGCTGGCCCGCCCGGGTGGGTGGCTGCTCCTGCTGGCGCTCGCCTTCGCCCTCTTCATCTCCGCGACGGTGGCCTACGTCGCGCTCCTCCAGGAGCTGCTCGGGAGGCTCGTCCGGATCCGGCGCGCGAGGGAGGGCGCGATCGCGCTCGTGTACCTGGGGATCGTGCTCCTGATCGCCTTCCTCGCGTCGGGGGTGGCCCACCCGACCCGCGAGGTGCTCACGCAGCTGCAGCGGCTCCAGTGGATCGCCTGGCCGGCGGCGCTTGGAGCGACCGCCGCGCGCCACCTCTTCACTGGGCACGCGCCGGCGGCGCTGCCGGCGCTGGCAGGGCTCGCAGCGGGGACGGCGACCGTGGCGTGGCTCTCCTTTCGGCTCGCGCTGGACGACGCGCTCTCCGGGGAGGAGGGGGTGCGCCGGAAGGGCCGTGCCAGCGCGCTCGGGGCGGGCCTTCCCGTCGGATGGCTCGGCGCGAGGCTGGGGCCGCTCGTGGAGAAGGAGTGGCGCTACCTGCTGCGCCACCCGCTCGCGCTCGTCATGGTCCTCGTGATCCCGGCCATCGCGGCGCTCGTCGCCTGGCGGGCTGCGCCGCACATCCCGCGGGAGGCCGGGGAGGTCCTGGCCGCGCTGCCGCTCTTCGGCTTCGCCCTCTACGCCCACCTCGTCGCGCAGCCCTTCTGGCTCAATGGCTTCGGCTGGGACCGCGGCGGCGCCCAGCTCTACTTCCTGGCCCCGATCCGGCTCTCCGACGTCCTCGCCGCGAAGGACCTCGCCTCGGCGAGCCTCTCCTTCGTCGTCTTCACCGGCTGCGTGCTGGCGACAGTGGCCGTCGCCGGGCGGCCGCCATGGTGGGTCGTCGTGGGCGGCTTCGCGCTCCACGCGGGGATCGCCCCCTGGCTCTACGCGGCTGGGAACCTGGTGACGGCGGCCAACCCGATCGGCGCGGGCTTCACGCTGGAGCGGGGCTCACGCCTGCCCATGCTCTCGGGACTGATCGGCATGGTGATCACGTCGGTCGCCACCGCGATCTTCGCCGTGCCGGTGCTGGTCGCGCTGAAGCTCGACACCCCGTGGCTCCTGCCACCCGCGTGGCTGGGGCTCGGCGCGATCGGGCTGGTCGTCCTACGTCGAACCCTGCCGGGCGCCGGCCGGCTGGTGGAGCGGCGACGCGAGCAGATCCTGGACGCCATCGTCGCTACTGACTGAACCCCTCGAGCAGGTAGTGGGCCTCGATCCGCCTGAGGGCGAGGACCATCGCAGCGGTCCGGACGTCGGTCGTGCGGCCGAGGCAGTAGCGCCGCGAGTCGTGCAGCGGCGTCTGGCGCGGCCGGTCGGCGGCGATGTCGCGGATCACCGCGTAGTTGGACTTGATGATCCTCTCCAGGCGGCCGTTCACCTCGGCCTCGTTCCAGCGCTCGAGCCGCTGGTTCTGGAGCCACTCGAAGTAGGAGACGGTCACGCCGCCCGCGTTGCAGATGACGTCGGGGATGACGTCGATCCCGCGGGCCGCCAGCACCCGGTCCCCCTCCGGGGTCGTCGGGCCGTTGGCCCCCTCCGCGACGAGCCTGACGCGCAGCCGCTCGGCGACCTCCGGGGTGATCTCCCGGCCGAGGGCGGCGGGGACGAGCAGGTCCGCGTCGAGCCCCCAGAAGTCGGCCTTCGAGATGGCGGTGGCCCCGGGGAAGCCGGCGACCGTGCGCCGCAGGTTCGTGGGATCCTCGTGCACGTACCGGACGAGCGCCGGAACGTCGAGCCCCTCGGCTGCGTGGATGGTGCCGTGCGCGTCGTTGACGGCCACGATCCGCGCTCCCATCGAGGCGAGGATCTCGGCCGCAGACGCGCCGACGTTGCCGAAGCCCTGGACGAGGACGCGCGCGCCCGCGATCGTACGTCCCTTCTCGCGCGCCCACTCCTCGATGCAGTAGACGACCCCCCGGCCGGTCGCCTTCAGCCGCCCCTCGGAGCCGCCGATCCGCACGTCCTTGCCCGTGACGACGCCGCGCAGCCGGTGCTTCTCCCGTTCACCGTCGGTGTACTGGCGCATCATGATCGCCATGATCTCGCCGTTCGTGCCCACGTCCGGAGCTGGGATGTCCAGGAAGGGGCCCATCAGGTTCTTCAGCTTGTAGACGTAGCGGAGCGTGAGGTGCTCCATCTCCTCCTTCGAGTAGGCGAACGGGTCGATCCGGATGCCACCCTTGGCGCCGCCGAACGGGATCTCGGCGATCGCCGTCTTCCACGTCATGTCGGCGGCGAGCGCCTTGAAGAGGTCGAGCGAGACGTCCTGGTGGAAACGGACGCCGCCCTTGTACGGCCCGCGGACCTGGTTGTGCTGGACCCGGTAGGCCTTGAACTTCCGGGGGCCGCCGCGCTCGATCCTGAAGAGCCCCTTGCCCGGGATCCGGAGGACCCCGCGGCGGATGGTGATGTCCGCCTCCAGGAGCGCCCGACGGTGGAGGATGAACTTCCCGTCAGCGAGCGGCTCGAAGGCATCGCCCGCCTTCACGTCGGAGTCCGGGATGTCCGCGTGGCGCGCCTCCTCCTCGACGCCGAGCGGCACCAGCCGGTCGCGGGTGTCGATGGTGACGTAGAAGATGTGCTCGAAGTCGGGCTCCTCGATCTCCAGCCGCACCCGAGGGTGAAGCCGGATCAGCTCCGCGGCGCGGTTGAAGGTGTCCATCGACTCCTGGAACGCGCTCTTCGGATGAGCCACGGTCACCTCTTCGCGGCGGGTCCGCAGCCCCCCGGAACCCGGATCCGGTCGTGGACCTCGATGACGTTCGGGTTGGATAGCTGATCGCGGTTCTCGCCGAAGAGCTTCGGCCACTTGTAGGGGCTCCCCAGCCTCTTGGCGGCGATCCGCCAGAGCGTGTCGCCCTTCGCCACCTCATGGATCTCGCAGGGAGGGGTGGTGGCGGTCACTGCCATCGACGGGGGGAGGGGGCGGGCGGCCCGCGCCGGCGGAGAGGCGGGCGCTAC
>JBAVTL010000062.1:0-4508 GCA_049696175.1 Anaeromyxobacteraceae bacterium | reverse complement strand
CCCCGCAGACCTTCCGCACCGGGCACGCCATGTTGATGTCGACGATCCCAGCCCCCTCGCCAACCGCGATCCCGGCGCCGCGCGCGAGGATCGCCGGATCGCCAGCGAAGATCTGGACGGCGAACGGGCGCTCCTCGGGATCGCGGTCGAGGTAGCTCGCGGTCTGCTCCGTCCCGTAGACGAGGCCGTGGGCCGAGACCATCTCCGTGTACGCGAAGCTCGCCCCCATCGCCCGGCAGATGGACCGGAAGGGGCGGTCCGACACGCCGGCGAGCGGTGCGAGGAAGAAGCGGCCGGGGAAGCGATGAGGTCCGATCTGCATTGAATACCGAGGGCGCACGGTGTAGCACGGCGCCGGCCACGGGGCGATGCAGGACCCCCTCCTCCCTCCAAGGTGGCGGCCGTCCCAAGCTGAAGGGATAGCCAGCGATTTCACTTCGGCGCTTGGCGCCGCTATCTTGGCACGAACCCGATGACCCGACCCACGATCGCCGCCGCCATCCTCGCCTCGCTCCTGCCGATCGCCGCGGGGGCCCGCACCGGGCTCGACGAATCGCCCGGCCTCGCCGACCTCCCCACGGCCGACTTCGCGCCGATGGAGACGCCAGCCTTCGACACCCAGCTCTCCTCCCTCTGCAACCAGGTCGAGGAGGAGGCGAAGGCCACGCCGGTGGTGGCCGCCGTGAAGCCGAAGGAGGGCGACGACGATCCCGAGGTGAAGGAGGAGGTCGACGCGGAGAGCCGCGAGCTGGAGGATGCCCAGCAGGCGGCCGAGGCAGCCGGCGTCGGCGAGGTCGCGCCCCCGGCCGTGGCGCAGGAGGCCGAAGGGCACGCCGACGGCGAGCGGATCCCGCTCCTCCCCGAGCTCGACCACGGCCTCGCGAAGCTCCAGGCAGAGTTCGACATCCCGATCGACGTGAACGAGGCGGTGGCCCGGTGGGTCCGCTTCTTCCAGAGCCCGCGCATGCGGCCGCACTTCGAGCGGTGGCTCTCGCGGTACTATCGGTACGAGGAGCACTATCGGGCGATCCTCAAGCAGGAGGGGGTGCCCGAGGACATCGTCTTCCTCGCGATGATCGAGAGCGGCTTCGCCAACTTCGCCTACAGCCGCGCGCGCGCCTCCGGTCCGTGGCAGTTCATCGGCCCGACCGGGAAGATGTTCGGCCTCGCGCAGGACTTCTGGGTGGACGAGCGGCGCGATCCGGACAAGGCGGCCCACGCCGCGGCCCGCTATCTGAAGCTGCTCCGCGGGCAGACCGGCGACTGGCGGCTCGCCTGGGCCGGCTACAACGCCGGCGTCGGGCGGATCTTCCGCGCCCAGAAGAAGGGCGTGAACGACTTCTGGGAGATGACGGAAGGGCGCCACCTCCGCAAGGAGACGCAGGGCTACGTGCCGAAGCTCATGGCGGCGGCCATCGTCACGAAGCACCGCGAGGCCTTCGGCTTCGGCGACGACGTCGTCGAGAAGCTCTCCTGGATCGAGACCGACGAGGTCCAGCTCAACGGCTCGGTGCTCCTCGACGTGGTGGCCCTCGCGGCCGACGTCGACAAGCGCGACCTCCTCGAGCTGAACCCGGAGCTGCGCCGCGGCGTCACGCCGCCGCGCCCGTTCACGCTCAAGCTGCCGAAGGGCTCGGCCGAGGCCTTCGCGCAGAACTGGCCCTCGATGGAGGGGAAGGCGCGGGCGAACTTCGCCGGCCACATCGTGCGGCGCGGGGACAGCATCGGCTCGATCGCGGCCAGGTACGGGACGCAGGTCGAGGGGATCATGCAGCTGAACGAGCTCCGCTCCGCGCGCCGGCTGCGCGTCGGGCAGGAGCTGCTCATCCCGGTTCCGCGCGGCGGCGCCCGCGCCGAGGAGGCGACGGCCGCGCTGGCACGGCGGGTAACGTCGAAGCTCGCGGGGGCGGCGATCATGGAGCCGGCCGGCTACCGTCCTCCACGGGTACGGATCAACGGACCCCGCCACGTCGTGCGGGACGGGGACACCCTCTGGTCCATCTCCCAGCGGCTCGGCGTCGATCTCGCCACGCTCTGCCGCTGGAACAAGATCAACAACCCGCGACGGTTCACGCTCAGGGTCGGGTCCGAGCTGGTCGTGAAGACGCGGGGCGGGTAGCTGCCGACAAGGGGGCACCCCAGGTACCTGGTCACGAAGCCCGCTCTACCGCCCTCAGACTCGGGGGGGGAGGAGAGCGAGCATGGCCAGCGCACGGCTCGAGGTGACGATCGCTTCGCTCGCACTCGTCGCCATGTCGCTTGGCGGCGGCTGCTTCGGCGGTGACAGGTGGCATGAACCCGGCGCTGGGGGACCCGACCCGAGCCCGCCTCCGCCCGCCACGCTCGCCGCGCCCTCCAGCCTGACGGCGTCCGCCGGGGACCAGGCGGTCCAGCTCGCCTGGACCGCCGTCGAGCACGCCACGGAGTACCGGGTCTACCTGGCGACGGCCCCAGGCGTGCGGAAGGACACCTACGCGTCGCTCCCGGGCGGTGCGCGTCTGGTCACTGCCTCCCCGCCCTGCACCGTCGGCGGGCTCGAGAACCAGGCGACCTACTACTTCACCGTCACCGCCTATGACGGCGTTCGCGCCCTCGAGAGCGCCGAGTCGCCCGAGGTGGACGCCACGCCGATGTCATCAGGCTCGACGCACCCCGAGACGGGCGACGCGACGCTGCAGTCGAGCGTCACGGTCACGCTTCACGGGAGCTTCACCAACCCAACCGGCTACACGACCACCGCCTGGTTCGAGTACGGCCCGACCGCCGCCTACGGATCGACGACCGCTCCCGAGATGCACGCCGACCTGGGAACGATGCCGATCTCCGCGGCGCTCACCGGGCTGGCTCCGAGCACCACGTTCCACTTCCGGCTCGTGAACGAGAACGGCGGCGGCTCGTACTACGGCGCCGACAGGACCTTCACGACCCTGGCCGATCCCGAGGTCGTGGTCGGGAACCTGGACGCACCTGTCGGCCTCCCCTTCGACGGCGCGAGCCTCTACGCCTTCGAGATCTACGGGGGTCGGCTCTCCAGGCTCGACGTGACCTCGCTCGCGTACGACGTCATCGCCACTGTGCCGGTGGGCGGGAACAGCGCCGCCATCGCGATCGACCCGGCGCACGTCTACTTCTGGACCGGCCTCGCCATCCAGAGAGCGGACCTGGACGGCGCGAACCTCGTCGAGCTCCTCCAGCTCCCCGAAACCTCCATGATCCTCCCCAACGAGAGCGGGATCTACGTCAGGCACGGGAACGCCATCTCCCGCGTGAGCCTCGACGGCGCGACCACCACCACCCTCTACACGCGCACCCCGACCGCGTCGGAGGGCTTCGGGGGCGGCATGCTCGTGGACGGCGGCTACCTCTACTGGTCGGACTACTTCCAGGGGACCGTCATGCGAATGGCGCTCACGGGCGGACCTCCGACCACGCTGGCGCAGGGGCTCCCCTCCTCGAACCAGCTCCTGCTCGACGGGGCGACGCTCTACGTCGCGGGTGAGGGCGGCATCCATTCACTGCCGGCGGCGGGTGGAGCGGTGACCCGGCTGACCGCCGTGCGCGGGCGCGTCGCCCAGGCCGGGAGCGTGCTGTACGGGGTGAATGACGAGCTCGTGTTCATGCTCGACCTCGCCACGGGTGGGGTCACGACGCTGGCCTACGGCGCCCACGCCTACGACCCGCCGGTGGTGACCTCCACCCACGTCTACTGGCTCAACGGCGGCAACCACTACTACCCGCCGATGGGGTCGCTCATGCGGATCCCCAGGCCGTAGCGTCGCCGGTATCGCGCCGCTCCGGGCAGTGACTGAGCGCTTGCGCTCCAGCAGGTCATTCGTCACGATGCAGCTGCTGAGGCGCCCTGAAGGCGCCCGAGCCGGGGGGCTCGAATGCACGACTCGGGCAGGGTCAAGGGGACGATCCTCGTCTCGCGGATGAAGTACCTGCGCGTCCAGGGGGCCGCGGTCGTCGCCGCCGTGATGGACCGCCTCGCCGCGGAGGACCGCGCCGTGCTCGACGGACTGCTGCTCCTCCCTTCCGCGTGGTACCCGGCGGTCCTCCTCAAGCGGCTCGACGCCGCCATCACCACCGCCCTCGCGAAGGGGCAGCGCTCGGCGATGCTCCTCGACCTCGGCCACTTCAACGCCGACGTCACCCTCGGCCCGAAGGGCGTGCTCCGCCCCTGGCTGCGCGAGGGCGATCCGCACGGCCTGCTCCGCGAGGTCCCGAGGATCCACGCGTCGCAGCACGGCGCGGGCCGCCGAACCTACGAGCGGATCGGCGATCGCGCGGCAGTCGTGCGGACGCTCGCCAGCGACGGCTTCGAGGGGGACGACTGCCTGACGACCGTCGGCTGGCTGCGGCGCGCGATCGAGCTGTCGGGCGGGCGCGACGTGAAGGTGGCCGAGCTGACCTGCCTCGCCCGCGGCGCCGCCTGCTGCGAGTACCTCTGCGAGTACCTCTGCGAGTGGAGCTGACCGGCGGGCGCCGGGGCGGCCTCAGCGCGGCCG
>JBAVTL010000061.1:0-2282 GCA_049696175.1 Anaeromyxobacteraceae bacterium | reverse complement strand
ACCGTGAACCACGCCGCGCTGACCGTCGAGGCGCTGCGCCGCCGCGGGCTCGACGTCGCCGCGATCGTGCTCAACCGCACGACGCCGGCGGACGATCCGTCGGTGCCCCACAACGCCGCGGAGATCGCGCGGCTCACTGGCGTGAAGGTCGTAGGACCCTTGGCGTTCAAGGCCGATATCGCTGCGCGCGCGGCGGAGCTGCAAGCCGCGATGGGCCGGCATGTAAAGTTTTCGACGCGCGCGTGAAAATTGGATCGATCGCCGGATCGATCCTAGAGATCGCTTCGTGCCGAACGTCGTCGACCTCACTCTCGTCTCCCAGGCGAAGCGAACCCTCCTCGCGCTCCTCGAGGAGCGCGGCCTCGCCTTCTTCCTCCTCCCCGGCTCCAGGACCCCGCGCCTCGACCCGCGCCGCATCGCGTGGGTCGTGGAGGCCGCGCGCCGGATGGTCACGCACCGCGCGCGCCGCGATCCGAACGCGCTGTCGCGAACGCGACGCGTCGTCCGCCGCGAGCTGATCCGGCGCCTCGCCGAGGCGCTGCTGCAGGCGGGGCTGTAGCGGTCCGAGCAGCGCCACCATGACCGATGCCGCACAGGGGTTCTGGTTCTCCTCCTCGCTCTTCGAGGTCGAGGCCGGCGAAGACGAGGAGACCAACCCCGGTCGGTACGGACGGCGGCTCGCCACGTGGCTCGCCGATCGTCTCCGCGAGCACGGACTCGACGTCGAGTCTGTGACTCCGGAGGACTGGGGCTGGCGCGTTGCCTGCCGCAGTGGGCCACATCGGCTCATCGCGGCTTGCGGCAACGTCGACGAAGCTGGGCCGGACCACGCGCCCGTCGGCCCTCCGGCCAGCGTCACCTGGCATTGCTTCGCGGTGTCAGAGTCGTCCCTGTGGAGGCGCCTGTTCCAGCGTGCCGAGGCCGAGCAGGCGTTGGAGGGCTTCAGCCGCGCGCTGCGGGAGATCTTCGAGAGCGAGCCACGGATCCAGCTCACCGGCGAGCCGTAGGGACGCTCCCGCCCTGATCGACCGGGATCGCGGCCCAAAGCGAGGGCGAGAGCGCTGCTCCTGTGGCAGTGGGCCGAAGACGACGCGGTCTGGGCCGACATGCCGCCGTAGCAGGCTGTTGAAGAACGCACGTCGCGAGCGGCACCCACCACGATGATCATCCCCTCTCCCCCACCGGGGGAGAGGGCAAGGGTGAGGGGGCGACCACGGGTGCGCGGGCATCAACCTCGCGAGTCGTACAGCGGAGCGGGCTCCATCGATCACCGGCACGTCTTCGGCGCAGCGAACGCGCGCAGCGGATCGAGGACGATGAACGCCTTGGCCCCTTCCCCCCGGCGCGCCCCATGATGCCACACGGCTGCTGGGTGCTGAGGACAGGCTGGCGTCACGCCGCCAGGAGCACGTTTGCTGGGATCCCGAGCTGCTTGTGGAGCCGCCGGATCATGTCGAGCGTCAGCCGGCGGCGCGCCGCGTCGATCGCGATCGCAGGAAACGCCGCCGCCGCGCGAACGCGACCATCACCTCCGACGACTCAGAGGCGTCACGCCACCCGCGCGCGCTCCGCGTCCAGGTGGCGACGGGGAGGGGCTCGAGTGGTAGCGGACGCCTACGACGCGCGCTTCGCCCAGTCCAGGATCGCGGCCCGAAGCGCGGAGTGGAGCGTCAGCCCCTCCTCCTGGGCGCGCCGCTCCAGCTGCTTCCAGACGGGCGCCGGGAACCGGATGGACCTGGGAACAGTGAAACCGGTCTCCGTCCCCTTCCTGGGCCGGCCGCGGGCCACGTGAACGATCCCTTCTGCGGCGATCCGCGCCGCCCAGGGATTCCTCCGGACCTTGACCCTGGCGAATTCGATCTCGGGAATCTCCTTCAGCGAGCGCTTCGACGGCTCCCTCGCCCTAGTGCCGTGGAACTGAGATAGCTGGCAGAACGCCGGCAGCTGTGATCTCGTCCGTGCATGGCAGCCATTGGTCGTCCGAAAGCACTGCTCGTCCTGAGCGACAACGAGCGAGAAGTTCTCGAGCGCTACGCCCGTCGTGGCCGCGCGAGTCGACACCTCTCGTTTCGCGCGCGCATGGTCTTGCGATGTGCGGCGGGTGAATCGAACACCAACGTCGCTCGCGGGCTGCGGACGACGAGTGCGACTGTCGGCAAGTGGCGCAAGCGCTTCATCGTGCAGCGCCTCGACGGCCTCCACGACGAGCAACGGCCGGGCGCCGAGCGCACGATCACCGACGACCAGGTCGAGCGAGTCGTCGTTCAAACGCTCGAGACCAC
>JBAVTL010000060.1:0-11660 GCA_049696175.1 Anaeromyxobacteraceae bacterium | reverse complement strand
GCCGCGTCCTGCGCCGGCTCTGGCGGGAGCGCCGCGAGCGAGAAGGCCGCGTTCCGATCCTCGCCCAGCAGGCCGATCGCGTCAGCGCGGCACTGGCGGCAGTGGCGCATCAGCTTCACGTCCACCTCGCAGGCGCGCTGGACCGCCTCCAGCTCCGCGGCAGTGGGGCCGGGCTGGCCGGTGAGGCCGAAGTGGGTTCCATGCTCTGGGGCGCTGATGAGCGGCATGACGTTGTGGAGAAACACCCCCATGGACTTCACGCGGCGTGCCACCTCAGGGAGGTGCCGGTCGTTGACCCCCGGGATCACCACCGAGTTGACCTTGCAGAGGATTCCCAGCTCGACGGCGCGCGCGAGGCCGGCCAGCTGCCGGTCGATCAGGATCCGCGCTGCCTCGACGCCGTGCAGGCGGCGTCCCTCCCAGGTGACCCACGCGTAGATGCGCGCGCCGATCTCGGGGTCCACGGCGTTGACGGTGACGGTGAGGTGGTGAACCCCGCTCGCCGACAGCCGCTCGACGTGGTCTAGGAGCGCTAGGCCGTTGGTCGAGAGGCAGAGCTTGAGGTCGGGCGCGGCGCGCGCGACCCCTTCGAGGGTCGCGAAGGTCTGGCGAGGATTGGCGAGCGGATCGCCAGGGCCAGCGATGCCGACGACCGAGAGGCTCGGCACCTCGGCGGCGACGGCCAACACCTTGCGCACCGCCTGCTCGGGCGTCAGCCGCTCCGACACCACGCCTGGCCGGCTCTCGTTGGAGCAGTCGAACTTCCGGTTGCAGTAGTTGCACTGGATGTTGCACGCGGGCGCCACCGCGACGTGCATCCGGGCGAAGTGGTGGTGCGCCTCCTCGCTGTAGCAAGGGTGATTGCGCGCGCGCTCGAGCACGTCGCCGGGCGACGGCGTGGCGGGAGCGTCGGCGCAGCCGCGAGCGAAGCCGCAGTTCGCGGCGGGGAGGGGAGCGCTTCCGGCGATCGGCAGGTGCGTGGTCACGCCGCCTCGCGTTGCACCGGTCGTTCCAGCCGCCAATCGGGCGCTGCGGTGCCTTCCTTGTCGCGCTCCCTACGACGCGCTGTCGGAAACCCTACGCAAGCGTGGAGCGATCACGACACTGACGGTGCAAGTGGCTGGAATGCGCGGGGCGCGGCGTTGGTACGCGACTTGCTCAGGAGAACTTGCGCAGACGGGCAGCTCGCCCATCGCGACCGGCGGTCGAGCCGGAGAGAGAGGGAACGATACCCATGCGGCAGATCGCGATTTACGGAAAGGGCGGCATCGGCAAGTCGACGACGACGCAGAACACCGTCGCCGGCCTCGCGTCGCTCGGCAAGAAGGTGATGATCGTCGGCTGCGATCCGAAGGCCGACTCCACCAGGCTCATCCTCCACGCGAAGGCGCAGTCCACGGTGATGGACCTCGTCCGCGAGCGCGGCACGGTCGAGGACCTCGAGGTCGGCGAGGTGCTCAAGGTCGGGTACGGCGCCGTGAAGTGCGTCGAGTCCGGCGGGCCGGAGCCGGGGGTCGGCTGCGCGGGGCGCGGCGTCATCACCGCGATCAACTTCCTGGAGGAGAACGGCGCCTACACCCCCGACCTGGACTTCGTCTTCTATGACGTGCTCGGCGACGTGGTCTGCGGCGGCTTCGCGATGCCGATCCGCGAGGGCAAGGCGGAGGAGATCTACATCGTGGTCTCCGGCGAGATGATGGCCATGTACGCGGCCAACAACATCGCCAAGGGCATCCTCAAGTACGCGTCCTCGGGGAAGGTCCGGTTGGCCGGCCTCATCTGCAACAGCCGGAACACCGATCGCGAGGCGGACCTGATCGAGGCGCTCGCGAAGCGGCTCGGGACCCAGATGATCCACTTCGTCCCGCGTGACAACGAGGTCCAGCGGGCCGAGCTGCGCCGCATGACGGTCATCGAGTACTCGCCGGAGCACAAGCAGGCGCAGGAGTACCGGACCCTGGCGCAGAAGATGGTCGACAACAAGCTGCTGGTCGTCCCGAAGCCGCTCGAGATGGAAGAGCTCGAGGAGCTGCTCATGGAGTTCGGGATCATGGCTCCCGAGGACGAGACGAAGGTCGGCGTGGCCGCGGCCGCGTCCGCGGCGTAGCCCACCAAGGAAGAGAGGAGCGGACCATGTCGCACCCGGTGAAGAAGGTCGACGGCATCACGAAGGAGTCGACCCAGAAGATGATCGACGAGGCCCTCGAGGCCTACCCGGAGAAGGGGCGGAAGAAGCGTGCACCGCACCTCGCTCCAAACGATCCCGCCGGCACGGCGGCCTGCGTGAAGTCCAACCGGAAGACGGTCCCCGGCGTGATGAGCGCCCGCGGCTGCGCCTATGCGGGCGCCAAGGGGGTCGTCTGGGGGCCGATCCGCGACATGGTCCACGTCTCCCACGGCCCGGTCGGTTGCGGCTGGTACTCGTGGGGGACGCGCCGGAATCTGATGTCCGGCATCAACGGCGTCTCAAACTTCGCCATGCAGATGACGTCCGACTTCCAGGAGAAGGACATCGTCTACGGCGGGGACAAGAAGCTCGCCACGCTGCTGACCGAGACGAAGGAGCTCTTCCCGCTCGCGAAGGGGATCTCGGTCCTCTCCGAGTGCCCCGTCGGGCTGATCGGCGACGACATCAACGCCGTCGCCAAGCGGATGACCAAGGAGCTGGACCTCCCGATCATCCCCTGCAACTGCGAGGGCTTCCGGGGCGTCTCCCAGTCCCTTGGCCACCACATCTCGAACGACACGATCCGCGACTACATCATCGGGACGCGTGAGTTCGCCGAGCCGGCCGGGCCGTACGACGTGGCCCTCATCGGCGACTACAACATCGGCGGCGACGTCTGGTCGGTGAAGCCGCTGCTGGAGGAGTGCGGCCTCAACGTGAAGGCGACGTGGACCGGCGACGGCGAGCTGGAGAAGATCGCCGCCACCCACCAGGTGAAGCTCAACCTCATCCACTGCTACCGGTCGATGAACTACATGTGCCGGGTGATGGAGGAGAAGTTCGGGATCCCCTGGCTGGAGTTCAACTTCTTCGGCCCGACCAAGATCCGCGAGAGCCTCCGTGCCATCGCGGCGAGGTTCGACGACTTCATCAAGGAGAACGTCGAGAGGGTGATCGCGAAGTACGACGTCGAGATGAAGAGGGTCATCGAGGAGTACAGGCCGCGGCTGGAGGGCAAGAAGGTGATGCTCTACGTCGGCGGCCTGCGCCCCCGCCACACGGTCGGGGCCTACGAGGACCTGGGCATGACGGTGGTCGGCTCCGGCTACGAGTTCGCCCACAACGACGACTACGAGCGGACGATGCCGGAGATGCCCGAGGCGACCGTCATCTACGACGACGCCTCGGAGTACGAGCTCGAGAAGTTCGTGGACGAGCTCAAGCCCGACCTCATCGGCAGCGGCATCAAGGAGAAGTACGTCTTCCAGAAGATGGGGCTGCCGTTCCGGCAGATGCACAGCTGGGACTACTCGGGCCCCTACCACGCCTACCAGGGCTTCCCGGTCTTCGCCCGGGACATCGACATGGCGATCAACAGCCCCACCTGGAAGCTCGTGAAGTCGCCGTTCTAGCCGTCATCCGCCTCCTCCCCCGGTGAGCGGGGGAGGAGGAGCCAAGGTTCCAAGGCCGTGGGCCCGCTTGGGCCCCGGAGAGGAGAGGTCATGTCGAATGAGCTGGGACTCACGGTGAAGCCGGTCTCCGGCATCTCCGAAGAAGACGAGAAGCGCGTCGCCGCCTGGATCAACACGCCCGAGTACCGCGAGAAGAACTTCGCCAGGACGGCGCTGACCGTCAACCCCGCGCACGCGTGCCAGCCGCTCGGCGCGGAGCTCTGCGCCCACGGGTTCGAGGGGACGCTCCCCTTCGTCCACGGCTCGCAGGGCTGCACGTCCTACTACCGCTCGACGCTCAACCGCCACTTCCGCGAGCCGGCGCCGGCCGTCTCGGACTCGATGACGGAGGACGGCGCGGTCTTCGGCGGCCAGGCCAACCTGCACGAGGGGCTCGAGAACGCGGTCGCGCTCTACAAGCCGAAGATGGTCGCGCTCTTCACCTCCTGCATGCCGGAGATCATCGGCGACGACCTCACGGCCTTCATCAAGAACGCCAGGAGCAAGGGGCACGTCCCGCAGGACCTGCCCATCCCGTACGCCAACACGCCGAGCTTCAGCGGCTCGCACGTCTACGGCTACGACGCGATGCTCCTCGCCATCCTGCAGACCCTCACCGCGGGGAAGCGGGTGGAGGGGCGCTGCACCGGGAGGCTCAACGTCCTGCCGGGCTTCGACGCCAACACCGGCAACTACCGGGAGTACAAGCGGATCCTGAAGGCCTTCGGGATCCCCTGCACGGTCCTGGCCGACATCTCGGAGACCTTCGACTCGCCGAACGACGGCACCTACCGGCTCTACGCCGGCGGCACGAAGCTCGAGGACGCCGCCGACTCGATCAACGGCAAGGCGACGATCACCTTCGGCCCCTACGCGACCACCAAGACCTTCGCCTGGCTGAAGGACAACTACGCCGGGGAGCACGCCGCGCTGCCGATGCCGATCGGGATCGCGAAGACCGATGCCCTCCTGATGAAGCTCTCGGAGCTCTTCGGCAAGCCGGTCCCGGAGGAGCTGAAGGCGGAGCGCGGCCGCGCGGTCGACGCGATGACCGACGCCCACCAGTACATGCACGGGAAGAAGTTCGCGGTGTACGGCGACCCGGATCAGCTGGTCGGCTACGTGAGCTTCCTGCTCGAGATGGGCGCGACGCCCTGGCACGTGCTCTGCAGCAAGGGGACGAAGAAGCTCGAGAAGGAGCTGCAGGCGCTGCTCGACGCGTCACCTTTCGGCAAGGGAGCGAAGATCTACATGAACCGCGACCTCTGGCACCTCCGCTCGCTGCTCGTGACGGATCCAGTCGATGCCCTGATCGGCGACACGCACGGCAAGTTCGCCGCGCGCGACGCGAAGATCCCGCTCTTCCGCTTCGGGTTCCCGAACTTCGACCGCGTCAACCTGCACCGCTACCCGCTGGTCGGCTACCAGGGCGTCCTCAACATGGTGAGCGCCATCTGCAACAAGTTCCTCGATCTCAAGGACGAGACCTGTGACGACCGGCACTTCGAGATGATGCGCTAGGCCTCTGGAGAGGGAGGAGCACCACCATGCCACGCCCCGACTACTACGACGCACCTGACTGCGACACCCAGGAGAAGGGGGCGCCGAAGTTCTGCAAGAGGTCGGAGCCGGGGGAGGGGACGGAGCGCTCCTGCGCGTACGACGGCGCGCGGGTCGTGCTGATGCCGATCACCGACGCGATCCACCTCGTGCACGGTCCGATCGCCTGCGCTGGCAACAGCTGGGACAACCGGGGCGCGCGCTCGTCCGGATCCCAGCTGTACCGGCGCGGCTTCACGACCGAGCTGCTGCAGAACGACGTCATCTTCGGCGGCGAGAAGAAGCTGCACGCGGCCATCGTCGACCTCGCGGCGCGCTACCCCGAGGCGAAGGCGATCTTCGTCTACGCCACCTGCGTCACCGCCATGACCGGCGACGACGTCGAGGCCGTCTGCCGGGCGGCGTCCGTGGAGGTCACCGTCCCGGTGATCCCGGTCAACGCGCCGGGCTTCATCGGCGACAAGAACATCGGCAACCGGCTGGCGGGCGAGCTCCTGCTCGATCACGTCATCGGCACCGCCGAGCCCGCGGCCGTCACCGACTACGACGTCAACCTCATCGGCGAGTACAACATCGCCGGCGATCTCTGGGGGATGCTCCCGCTCTTCGAACGGCTCGGCATCCGGATCCTCACCTGCGTCTCCGGAGACGCGAAGTTCGAGGAGCTGCGGTGGGCCCACCGCGCGAAGCTCAACGTCATCATCTGCTCCAAGAGCCTTACCAACCTCGCGCGCAAGATGAAGAAGCGCTGGGGGATCGCCTACCTCGAGGAGTCCTTCTACGGGATGACCGACACCGCGAAGGCCCTGCGCGACATCGCGCGGGAGCTGGACGCGGTGAAGGGCGGCGGCTCGACGGTGATGCGCGATCGCGTCGAGGCGCTGGTCCTGGAGGAGGAGGCGCGCTGCCGCGCCAGGATCGCGCCACACCGCGCGCGGTTGGAGGGGAAGCGCGCGGTCCTCTTCACCGGTGGCGTGAAGACCTGGTCGATGGTCAACGCGCTGCGCGAGCTGGGGGTCGAGATCCTCGCGGCCGGGACGCAGAACTCGACGCTCGAGGACTTCCACCGGATGAAGGCCCTGATGCACAGGGACGCCTCGATCATCGAGGACACGTCCTCCAAGGGGCTTCTCGCCCTGATGGGCGAGAAGCGGCCGGACGTCATCGTGGCAGGCGGCAAGACCAAGTTCCTCGCCCTGAAGACGCGGACCCCGTTCCTGGACATCAACCATGGCCGGTCGCACCCGTACGCCGGCTACGAGGGGATGGTCACCTTCGCCAGGCAGCTCGACCTGACGGTCAACAACCCCATCTGGAAGGATCTGACGGCGAAGGCCCCGTGGGAGCTCTCCGGGGCCGCGCGGGAGGCGACGCGTGACGCCGCCGCCGGCCACGCCGCGGCGCTCCTGGCCGAGGATCTCCAGGCGTCGCGGGTCCCGGTCCCGTCGAAGGTCGCCACGGTCAACCCGCAGAAGAACTCGCCGGCGCTCGGCGCGACCCTCGCGTACCTCGGCGTCGACGGGATGCTCGGGCTCCTGCACGGTGCGCAGGGCTGCTCGACCTTCATCCGGCTCCAGCTCTCCCGCCACTTCAAGGAGTCGATCGCCCTCAACTCGACCTCGATGAGCGAGGACGCCGCGATCTTCGGGGGCTGGGAGAACCTCAAGACGGGGCTCCGGCGCGTCGCCGAGAAGTTTCATCCCCGCGTCATCGGCGTGATGACCTCCGGCCTCACCGAGACGCTAGGTGACGACGTGCGGAGCGCCATCGTCCACTTCCGCGACGAGAACCCGGAGCTCGACGGCATCCCCGTCGTCTGGGCGTCGACCCCCGACTACTGCGGCTCGCTCCAGGAGGGCTACGCCGCCGCGGTGGAGGCGCTGGTCGGGACGCTCCCCGAGCGGGGCGACCCGATCCCGAAGCAGGTGACGCTCCTCCCCGGGGCTCACCTCACGCCGGCCGACGTCGAGGAGGTGAAGGTGCTCGTCGAGTCCTTCGGGCTCACCTGCCTCGCCGTCCCCGACATCGCCAACGCGCTCGATGGCCACATCGACGACGAGGTCTCACCACTCTCCACCGGCGGCGTTCCGGTCGAGGCGATCCGGCTCGCGGGGCGGAGCGTCGCGACCGTCTTCGTGGGCGACTCGCTCGCGAAGGCCGCCCTTCGGTTGCAGGAACGCCACGGTGTCCCTGCGTACGGCTTCACGTCGCTGACCGGGCTCGCCGACGTCGACCGGCTCATGGCGACCCTGTCGGCCATCTCCGGCAAGCCGGTGCCCGAGCCGCAGCGGCGCTGGCGGAGCCGGCTGATGGACGCGATGGTGGACAGCCACTACCAGTTCGGCGGCAAGCGGGTCGCCATCGCGCTCGAGGCCGACCACCTCAAGGGGCTCGCACGCTTCCTCGCGGGGATGGGGTGCGAGCTCCAGGCGGCCCTCCCGGCCACGCGCACGCGCGGGCTCGACGCGGTCCCGAGCGCGCGTGTCTTCGTCGGCGACCTTGAGGATCTCGAGTCCGCCGCCGCGGGGGCCGACCTGCTCGTCGCCAACTCCAACGGACGCCAGGCGGCGGCGAAGCTCGGCATCAAGGCACACCTGCGCGCGGGGCTCCCTGTCTTCGACCGGCTCGGCGCCCACCAGAAGGTCTGGGTCGGGTACCGCGGGACGCTGAACCTCGTCTTCGAGGTCGCCAACCTCTTCCAGTCGACCGCCACCGAAGCCCAGAAGCTGGCCCACAACTGAGGAACCACGAGGAGTCGCGCATGCGAGTCGCCTTCACCAGCCTCGACGGGGTCAACGTCGACCAGCACTTCGGCCAGGTCTCCGTCTTCCACGTCTGGGACGTCGGCCCGACCGAGGCCCGCTTCGTGGAGCACGTCAGCGCGGTGGTCGCCGCCGACGACGAGGAGGATCGCACCACCGCGCGCGCGACGGCGGTCGCCGGCTGCGCCATCGTCTACACGGTCCAGATCGGCGGCCCGGCGGCGGCCAAGCTGGTCGCGCGGCGGATCCTCCCGATCAAGACCGGCGTCGAGGTGGCGATCTCCGAGCTGGTCTCGAAGCTGCAGGAGGTGATGCGCGGGAAGCCGCCACCCTGGCTCCGCAAGGCGATGGGCGGCGCCGCCGACCTCGCAGAGGAAACCTGACACGCGCCCTCCGCGGCGCCTTCACTGCTCCACCAGGAGAGGACGATGGCCTACATCACCGGACTGACCCGCAGCAAGAAGGAGTGGACCCCGAAGTTCGTCAAGAAGGTGGACGACGAGAAGTGCATCGGCTGCGGCCGCTGCATGAAGATCTGCGCCCACGGGGTGCTGGCGCCCGCCGAGGTGGACGAGGAGGAGTCGGCCAAGATGTTCGCGTCGGTGAAGAACCCCGACGACTGCATCGGCTGCGAGGCCTGCGGCCGCACGTGCACCAAGAAGGCCTTCACCTTCGAGCCCGCGATGGCGTGAGCCCACCATCCCCCTCTCCCTCACCGAGGGAGAGGGCGGGGTGAGGGAGCAGCCGACCAAGGAGCGATGCCATGCGCACGCTTGAATCGCTGTCGACGCTGGAGAGTGCCGAGGAGCTACTGGAGTTCTTCGGCATCGAGTACGACCCCGAGGTGCTCGCGCCGCGCAGGGTGCGGCTGCTCAAGCGCTACGGCATGTCGGTGGCGATGATCGACCGGATCACCGCGCCGCTGACCGGGGAGGAGCGGCTCGCGCTCCACGCGGAGGCCCTGGCCGGCCAGTGGGAGCGGCTGGTCCTCGAGACGACGTGCGCGAGCACCTACTACGCGAAGAAGGACGGGGGCTGCGCCGCCTGCGGAGCCCACGCCGCGCACGCTGGGCAGGCGGCGTGAGGACGGGGCGGGTGCCGGGGATCCGGATCCGGACCGCGACGCCCGCCGATCTCGACCCGCTGGTCCACCTCCTCGGCGTCCTCTTCTCGATCGAGGCCGACTTCAGGCCGGATCCGCGGCGGCAGCGGCGCGGGCTGGCGCGGATGCTGGAGGAGCCGGAGCGCCGCGCCGTGCTGGTCGCGGAGCGGCGCGGCGCCGTGATCGGTATGGTCACCGCGCAGCTCGTCGTCTCGACCGCTGAGGGGGGCGCGTCCTGCTGGATCGAGGACATGGTGGTGGAGGAAGACGCCCGCCGGAGCGGCGTGGGGCGCCGGCTGCTGCTCGCCGCCGAGGCGTGGGGTCGCGCGCGCAAGGCGACGCGGCTCCAGCTCCTCGCCGACCGGGTGAACCGGCCGGCGCTGCAGTTCTACCGGCGGCTGGGGTGGGTTGGCACGCAGCTCGTCTGCCTGAGGCGCGGCATGGGCCGGAGACCGACGCGCAGGTGACCCCGTGGGTTCACCTGGACGACGTCAGGGATCGCGCCCGCGGGGCCTTCCTCGGCTTCGCCGTGGGTGACGCGCTCGGCGCCACCGTGGAGTTCATGCAGGCGACGGAGATCCGGGCCGAGTACGGCGTCCATCGCGAGGTGATCGGCGGCGGGTGGCTGCGCCTCCGGCCCGGGCGGGTGACCGACGACACCGAGATGTCGCTCTGTCTCGCGCGGGCGATCGACGTCTCCGCCGGATGGTCGGCGCGCGCTGCAGCCGACCTGCTGGTCGCGTGGATGCGCGCGGGGCCGATCGACGTCGGCTCGACCTGCCGCGCGGGGATCCGGCGCTACATGCTGGAGGGGACGCTGGAGGGAAGGCCCAACGAGTGGGACGCCGGGAACGGCGCGGCGATGCGGATGGTTCCCATCGCGCTCGCGACGCTCGGCGACGACGCCGCGCTGACGCGGATCGCGGTCGAGCAGGCCCACCTCACCCACAACCACCCGCTCTCGGACGCCGCCAGCGTCCTCGTCGGACGGCTCATCCACGCCGCCTGCCTCGGGCGCTCGATGCGGCGGCTCCGCCTCATCGCAGAGGAGGCCGCGGCGGCCCACCCGAAGCTCCGGTTCGACCGATGGGACGGCCGCGCGTCGGGCTACGTAATCGAGACGCTCGCGGCGGTGCTCCACTGCTTCTTCTCCACGCGCTCGTTCGAGGAGTGCGTCGTCGAGGTCGTGAATCATGGCGGGGACGCCGACACCACTGGCGCCATCGCGGGAGCGGTCGCCGGCGCGTTCTACGGACCGGCCGAGCTCCCGCGCCGGTGGTTGAAGAAGCTCGAGCGCCCCGTCGCGCGGGAGGTCGAGCGGCTGGCGCTCAGGATGGTCGAGCTGTCGCCGGTCGGGGCAGGGCCTCCCTGACCTGATCGAGGCCGCCCGTAATCGGCGCCCTTGGTGGGGCGAAGCGCACTTGGCCCTACAAGAGCATACCGGGCGTGCCTAGCTTGGAGTCGGAGGGGGCCTGTCCGTCGAAAGGAGAGCAATTCCGCAGTTCCCAAGGCGGGGCCGATGCCCTCGAGCAGGTTGCGTACCCGTAGGCGCGGCTCCCCCGGCGCCTCTCGGAGGTGCGCTGCGGCGATCCCGGTGAGCGCTTCCCGGGACCGCCGCATTTTGGTGAGGGATGCGTGGGGCGCGCGCCGGGGTCGCGCGCCTCACGCCATCAACCGCTTCACCCGCATCTCTCCCCCCACCACCAGCACCTCCCGCTCTCCCCGCAGGATCCCCGGGAAGTACCAGCTGACGCAGAAGATCCGGGGGACCGCGACGCGCGCCTCCCACACGGTCGAGCCGAACTCCCAGGCACGCTCCGGGTCGTCCGTGAAGGAGCAGAGGTTGTTGAGCCTCACGACCAGCTCGCGGGGCCCGAGCCGCTCCAGCACCTCGTGCTCTGCGGCGTCGTGCTGGCCGCGGTAGAGCGTGAGCCATCGCTCGCCTGGCACGCGGCGCGCCAGCTCCTGCTGCGTGAAGGTGTAGACGAGATCGAGCTGGTCGTAGATGGCGCTCGTGCGCGCCATCCCCTCCATCCGGTCGCGGGCGTAGCGGAGGTACTCGGGGCTCTCCATCCGCTCGATCCTGGCGCCGTGGAACGTGGGCGGGATCCCGAGCCGGCTCTCCACCCAGCCCTTCAGCACCGCCGCGTCCACCGCGTTGGAGTCGTGGCCCCACCCGCGCAGGAAGCGAAGGTAGCTGTTCTTGAGGCTCCTGCGCGCGAGGTGCGTCTCCTGCGCCTCCCACTGGTGGAGCTGGAAGCGGACAGAGAGCCAGTCGTCGAAGGTCCGCGCCCGCGCGGCCGGGTCGTCGAGCGACCCGAGCGCCTCGAAGAGGAAGCGGTTGGCATGGGCCACGCCCTGGAGCTCGAGCGGCCGTGGATCGTCGTTGAACTCCCTCGACGCGATGACCCACGGCGGGAGGTTGCAGCGGTTTATCGAAATCCGCTCCATCTCGCCCCGGCCCGCGGCCCGGCTAGAGCCGCTCCAGGGTGATGCCGAACTTCCTGACGCGGTAGCCGAGCTGACGCTCGCTCATGCCGAGCCGGCGCGCCGCCTTCGCCTGGATCCAGCCGCAGCTCTGCAGCGCGGCGACGACCCGCTCGCGCTCGGTGGGGGGC
>JBAVTL010000059.1:0-15450 GCA_049696175.1 Anaeromyxobacteraceae bacterium | reverse complement strand
ACTTCGACTGCCTCCTCAACATGAGGAAGGAGCGCGCCAGGCCGCTCATGCAGCGCTTCGATGAACTCCTCCGTCAGCACGCCGCCACTCGCGAGATCTTCGGGCTCATATGAGGGGATGCCTCAGGACCGTCTCCAACCCGGGCTTCGCCCAGTTCGACCAGGGAATCGGGATCCCCCGGTGCGCGACCGTCGCGTCGTGGTGCGACTCGAAGGAGCTGCTGGAGGGGAGGGCCGACCTGAAGCCGGAGCCGAACGCGCCGAACGCGCTCCCCGGCCCGTGCGCGGGCAGCGTCGCCTCGACCGCGACGTGCGCCTGCGCCGACGGCCCGTACGGCGCGTGGGGCGTCGACGAGTCGATCGAGCAGATCGTGGTCCGGACGCGGAGCGGGGGAGAGCTCGCCGTGGGCGAGGACGTGGACGTCGAGGTGAAGGTCTTCGTCGGGTCGGTCGCGAACGACGCCCTCGACCTCTACTCGTCGCCCAGCGTGGCGGCGCCCGGGTGGCGCTACCTCGGCACGCTCGCGCCGAGCGCCTCGGGCTTCCAGACGCTGACCGGGAGCTTCACGCTCCCGGCAGGTGGGCTCCAGGCGGTCCGGGCCGCCTTCCGCCATGGCGGGACGGCATCGACGTGCACGGAGGGCGGGTTCGACGAGCGGGACGATCTGGCCTTCGCCGTCGGCACGGGCTCGCCCGACACGGTGCGGCCCAGCGTCGTCATCGACACGCCGCGGAGCGGTGACGTGCTCTCGGGCGCCGTTGCCGTCTCGGCTACTGCCACCGATGACCACCTCGTCAACCGCGTGGAGTTCGCGGCGGGTCCCTTCCAGATCGGGACCGCGTTCCCCGTGCAGGGCTCGAACACGTTCGCGGTGAGCTGGCCCACGTGGAGGCTTCCGAACGGCTCCTACGACCTGACGGCGACGGCCTACGACGGCGCTGGAAATCACGCGGTCTCGGCGGCGGTCCGGGTCGAGGTGCGGGATCTCACGCCGCCGGCCGTCACCATCTCTGCGCCGGTCGGCGGCGCCAACATCACGGTGACGCCGGTCATGGTGACCGTGACGGCCGCGGACCTTCCGGCGGGCGTCGTGAAGCAGGTCGACCTGGAGGTGGACGGCGTGTGGTATGCGACCGACACCACGCAGCCGTTCGAGTTTCCGTGGCGCCCTGCAGCGCGGGTGACCCCGTACACCCTGGTCGCGAAGGCCAAGGACGCCGCGGGGAACGAGGGAGTGAGCGCCGAGGTGAAGGTGACGGTCGGTGACAGCTCGCCGCCGACATGCAGCATTCGCCTTCCGCCCGCCGGGGCCGAGATCGTCGGCGCCGTCCAGCTCGACGCCGAGGCGGTCGACGACGCCGGGGTCGCCTCGGTGGAGTTCAAGATCGTCTCCCCAGGCGCCTCCGCGCAGTCCATTGGCGTCGCCGACGGCGCCCCCTTCAGCGTCATCTGGGACTCCGGGAAGTTCGCAAACGGCGACTACACGCTCCAGTGCATCGCGACCGACTTCAGCGGCAACCCGACGGTCGTCGCCAAGCCGCTCGTGCTCACCGTCAAGGACGTGACGGCCCCCCGGATCTCGATCACCAACCCGGTGCCGACCTGGAGCGCGGGACGTTTGGTGCCGACGCCGGTCGCGGGGCTCGTCCCGATCCAGCTGAACGTGCAGGACGACGGCGCGATCGCCAAGGTCGAGGTCTTCCTCCAGTACCGCGGCGCGCCGGACCCGGTGACGGGCGGCTTCGCGCCGCCCGTGCTGCTGAAATCCTTGATCACGCCGCCCTGGGAGTACGTCTGGCAGAGCGGCCTCTACCCCAACACCTTCTGGGCGCTCATAGCGACGGCGACCGATCATGGCGCCAACGCGACGACGACTTTGGTCGTGGTCGAGACCAACGACACGACCGGGCCCGAGGTGAAGATCCATCATCCGGCTGCGGGCGCCGTCGTGAGCGGAGACATCGCCCTCGAGGTGACGGCCTCGGAGCCGGGTGGCTCCATCACCGCCCTCGAGCTGTACGACGGGACGCAGCTGGTCACGGCGGTGGATCCCGCTCCGACCGCCACGGAGTCCATCGGCCTGATCACCCGCTCGATTCCCTGGAGCACCACGGGGGTGCTCCCCGGCGACCACTCGCTGACGGTGAAGGCCTGGGACCACCTCGGGAACGTCGGGAGCGCCACCGTGATCGTGAACGTGCCGGATCGCAGCGCGGCTTACGCCTCGGCGCTCGGCGCGCCGGCCTGCCTCGACCCGGGGACCTACTGCCAGTCTAGCCAGCTCCTCGAGGGGCGCGGGCCGCTCGGCCCCGAGCCGAACCAGCCCAACACGCGCGAGGGCGCCGCCTGCGCCGACGGCACGATGGGAACGCTTCACGTCGACGAGTCGATCGACCGCATCAAGGTCTCCTCGGTGAACGGAGGGAACCTCCGCGGCGGGGAGCCGGTCAAGGTCGAGCTGCAGGCCTACGTCTTCGACAAGCAGCTGGACCGGGTCGACCTCTTCTATGCGGCGGACGCCAACGCTCCGGTCTGGGTGAAGCTGCCGCCGGTGACGCTCCCGGGTCGTGGCCTCCAGCCCCTGGTCGCCTTCTACACACTCCCCCACGGCCCACTGCAGGCCTTCCGGGCCAGCATCCGCTACGGGACGGCCGACACCGGCCCGTGCGCGCCGGGGGACTTCAACGATCACGACGACCTCTACTTCGCCGTGGCGCCCGGCGTGGACTCCACGCCTCCCGAGGTCGCGATCACCGCCCCGGCCGCGGGGTCCGAGGTGAGCGGGACGGTCGGGGTCACCGCCACCGCGACCGACGCCGGGGGAGTGAGCCGGGTCGAGTTCCTCGTCGACGGGGTCGTGGCCTTCACCGACACCCAGGCGCCGTGGGAGTGGGCCTGGGACACGGCCGCCCTCCAGGCAGGGGCGCGGACGCTCTGCAGGCGGTGCGGGCGCAGATTCGCTACGGGGGTGCGCCGGTCACGGGCGAGCCGGCGGTCGTCTGCGGTCCGGCGACGTTCGACGACCGGGACGAGCTGGTGTTCGCGGTGGGCAAGTAGGTGAAGACGCTACGCAGCCTGTCTCAAGGCGCCAGCGGCGTACGTGACCCACAACGTGGACAAGACCAAGCTCTGCGCGCTCCCGGCCGCCGCCATCCGCACCTTCTGCTACGGGGGGGACGTCTACCCGACGGGGACGTGCCAGCCGCAGACGAACCGGCCGGGGGAAGGGGGGTTCTGCCTGAACGTGGCGTGTCTGCCCGGGTTCTACTGCTCGGGCTCCCCCGACTACCTCTGCAAGGCGAAGCTCGAGAGCGGCGCGTGCACCAGCGAACGCCAGGCGGCCCCCGGCTACGCCTGCGTCTCCAACCTGATCGAGCCGCTCGTCGCGATGGGCGAGGTGTGCAACACCGACTTCGAGTGCGGTCCCGGTGCCGAATGCTCGGCCGTGTGTACCCAGCTCCCGGTGGTCGGCGAGAAGTGCGCGCTGGCGCGGGGCGCGTGGCAGTGTCTCGGCGGGACCTGCAGCGTGGTCTCCCTGGCGGAGGCCAACTGCGTGGAGTAATACCCGGACACGTGCAAGACCGACTGGGACTGTGAGTCGAAGGGGTACTGCTTCTGGGGATGCAAGTCGTTCTGCGTCAGGCCCTGAGCCGGCGGCGATGCTGCCGGCGCCGACTTCTAGACGACCTCCACCCGGGCCTTGTGCCCGTGCGCTCGCGCGAGCTTGCGATCGCCCCGGCCGCCAACGTCCTGTTAGGATGGCCTTGGAATGGCCGCAAACGTCCTCACCGCGACGGCGATCCTCGGAGCGTCACCGTGAACTTCGCAAAGGTACTGGACGAGGTTCGACGCTTCATGGAGGCACGAGACCTTCGCTTCGGCGTCGTGGGCGCGGTCGGCCTCCAGGCGTACGGCCTCGCGCGGGCCACCTCCGATCTCGACTTCGTCGTCGAAGCCGCGGCTCAGCAGGAGCTGTGCGCGCACCTCGAATCCCTGGGCTACGAGACGATCCACCGCTCGGCAGGCTACTCGAACCACGTCCACGCGTTGCCGGCCCTTGGGCGGCTAGACTTCGTCTACGTGGACGAGAAGACCGCCGAGCTGATGTTCCGCGGCGCGAGGAGCATGGAGCTGCTGCCCGGCCGCACCTTCCGTGTCCCGCGCCCGGAGCACCTCGCGGCCATGAAGGTCCTGGCGATGAGGAACGACCCCGGCCGGACGTTCCAGGAGATGGCGGACATCCAGTTCCTGCTCGGGTTGCCAGGCGTCGACGAAGAGGAGATCCGGGCCTCCTTCTCGAAGCATGGACTCCTGGAGAGATTCCTTGAGATCAAGCGAACCATCTCTCGACCCTGAGCGGGGCGGACCCTCTCTGGACCTCGAGCGCGGACTCGTCACCACCGACGAGGACGTCGCGGCGCTTCGCCGGGCGCGGGCCGCTTCGCAGCGCATGAGCATGGCCGAGTACCTGGACTTCCTCGCGAGCTTCCCCGACGAGGACCCGGCGCGACTTCGGCTACGGCGTGGCCCCGGTGGAGTCGAGCCGTTCACGCTCTAGATCGCGTGCGCGCGCTCGTCACTCCACCTTCATCCCCGGCCTCCACCGCAGCACCGGCTTCCGCGCCGCCCGCACCTCGTCCAGCCGCTCGCGGAACGCCTTCACCGGCGCGGCGTGGAGGGCGTCGGGATCCGTCTTCGCCTCGGCGGCGATCGATCTCATCGCGGCGACGAAGGCGTCGAGCGTCTCCTTGGACTCGGTCTCGGTCGGCTCGATCATGATCGCGCCGTGGACTACGAGCGGGAAGTAGACCGTGGGCGGGTGGAAGCCGTGGTCGATGAGCCGCTTGGCGACGTCCATGGTGGCGACGCCGTTCGCAGCCTGCAGCTTGTCGTCGAAGACCACCTCGTGGAGCGAGTCGGTCTCGTAGGGGAGGTGGTAGTCCGCGCTCAGCTTCGCCCGGACGTAGTTGGCGTTGAGCACCGCCAGCTCGGCCGTCGCCCTCAGCCCCTCCGGGCCGTACTCGCGGATGATCGACCAGGCGCGGACCATCATCCCGAAGTTGCCCCAGAACTCGCGCAGCTTGCCGACGGTCTGGGGCCGCTCCCTGGGATCGGTGACCAGCCGGAAGGCGTCGCGCTCCTTGACGACGACCGGCAGCGGCAGGAAGGGCGCGAGCGCCCGCTTCACCGCGACCGGCCCCGAGCCGGGGCCGCCGCCGCCGTGCGGCGTGGCGAAGGTCTTGTGCAGGTTGTACTGGATGACGTCGAAGCCCATGTCGCCCGGCCGCGCGATGCCAAGCAACGCGTTCATGTTCGCGCCGTCCCCGTACAGGAGCCCACCCTTCGCATGGACGATCCCGGCGATGGCCGCGACGTCGCTCTCGAAGATCCCGAGCGTGTTGGGGTTGGTGATCATGATCGCCGCGACGTCTTCGTCCATCGCGGCGCGGACGGTGTCGGGGTGCAGCCGGCCGTCGGGGCCGCTCGCGAGCTGGACGCAGGCGTAGCCGTTGAGCGCCGCCGACGCAGGGTTGGTCCCGTGCGCCGTGTCGGGGACGAGGACCTTCCTGCGCGGGTTGCCGTGCGCCTCGTGGTACGCGCGGATCACCATCAGCCCGCAGAGCTCGCCGTGCGCGCCGGCCGCCGGAGAGAGGCAGGTCGCGTCCATCCCGGCGATCTCGGAGAGCGCGCGCTCCAGCCGGAACATCAGCTCGAGCGCGCCCTGCGAGAGCTCCGCGGGGGCGAGCGGGTGGACGTTGGCGAAGCCGGGGAGCCGCGCGATCGCCTCCGCGGATCTCGGGTTGTACTTCATGGTGCAGGAGCCGAGCGGGTAGAAGCCGGTGTCGATCCCGTGGTTCCAGCTCGAGAGGTGGGTGAAGTGGCGGACGGTGTCGAGCTCGGAGAGCTCGGGCATGCCGTCGATCCCGTCGCGGCGGAGCGTGGCCGGGAGGTCGTCGGCGCCGTCGTCCGGGACCGCCGGGAGCGAGACGCCGCAGCGTCCGGGGGATCCGCTCTCGAAGACGAGCGGCTCCTCGTGGACGATCCCGCGGGTGGCGCCGCCGGCGCCGACTTCGATCCCCTCTCCCCCACCGGGGGAGAGGGACTGGTGAGGGGGCGATCCAGTGGCCATGGCGTTACCCCCTCACCGATCGGGCGAAGAGCTCGATGAGCTCGGGTGTGTGCAGCTCGGTGGCGGCGCAGAGGAGCGCCCCCCTGGCCTTCGGGTGGTCCGGGTACCAGCGCGCGAGCGGCGCGCCGGCCACGATCCCCTTCTTCGCGAGCCGCGCGATCACCCCCTCGGCGTCGCCGACGTCGAAGGCCTGCTCGTTGAAGACCGGCCCGGTGAAGGCCGGCTTCACGCCGGCCTTCGCGAGGGCCTCCCGGAGCGCCCGGAGCCGGGCGTGGTTGAGCCTCGCGAGCTGGGTGAGCCCCTGCTTGCCGAGCAGCGTCAGGTGGATCGTCGCCGCGAGCGCGGCGAGCCCCGAGTTGGTGCAGATGTTGGACGTCGCCTTCTCCCGCCGGATGTGCTGCTCGCGGGTCGAGAGGGTGAGGACGAAGCCGCGCCGCCCCCGCCTGTCCACCGTGGCGCCGCAGAGCCGGCCTGGCATGGCGCGGACGTGGGCGTCGCGGGTTGCGAAGAAGCCCGGCGCCGGTCCACCGAAGCTCATCGGGTTGCCGAAGCTCTGTAGCGAGCCGGTCGCGACGTCGGCGCCGAGCGCGCCTGGCGCCTGGAGGAGCCCGAAGGCGAGCCCCTCCGCGGTGGCCGCGACGGTGAGGGCGCCCGCCCGCTTGGCGATGGCCGCAGCCTCCGGCAGCGCGTCCACCACGCCCAGGAAGTTCGGGTACCCGATGACGACGGCGGCGGTGTCGCCGTTCACCGCCTTCTCCAGCGCGGTGAGGTCGGTGCGGCCGTCGGCGCCGAACGGGACGATCGTCAGCTCGTCGTGCGTGGACCGGAGGTAGCTGCGGAGGACCCGCTGGTACTCGGGGTGGAGGGCGGCAGAGATCACCAGCCGCTTGCGGCCGGTGATCCGCGTCGCCATCAACGCGGCCTCGGCCGTGGCGGTGGCGCCGTCGTACATCGACGCGTTGGCGACCTCCATGCCGGTGAGCAGGCAGCAGTAGGTCTGCCACTCGAAGAGCGCCTGGAGGGTCCCCTGCGAGATCTCCGGCTGGTACGGCGTATAGGCCGTGAAGAACTCCCCGCGCAGCAGCAGCTGATCCACGGCGGGCGGGACGTGGTGGGGGTAGCAGCCGGCGCCCGCGAAGGGCGGATGCTCCACCGCGTTGCGCGACGCCAGCCGCCGCGCCTCGGCGAGGAGCGCGAGCTCGTCCAGCGGTGGCTCCACGGCGAGCGGGCGCTTCAGCCGAAGTGGCGCGGGGATCGAGCGGAAGAGGTCCGCGACGCTCTCCGCCCCGATGGCGGCGAGCATCGCCCGGACGTCGGCAGGCGTGTGTGGGTGGTAGCGCACGGGCGGCTCCGCCGCGGCGGTCGCCGCGGAGGCGAGGGTGGGGCTGCGGTGACCGCTACTCCTCCTGCTCCTGCACCAGCGCGGTGTAGCCCTTCGCGTCGAGCAGCCCGTCGAACTCCTCAGGGTTCGAGGGCTCCACCGCGATCATCCAGCCCTCGCCGTACGGGTCGTCGTTGATCCCCTCGGGGGCGTCGACGAGCGGCGAGTTGATCTCGACCACCTTTCCGGAGACCGGGGCGTAGAGGTCGGAGACCGCCTTCGTGGACTCGACCACGCCGAACGCCTCGCCCTGCTTCACCTCCTCGCCGACGGCGGGGAGCTCGACGTAGACGACGTCGCCCAGCTGATCCTGGGCGAACTCGGTGATGCCGACGATGACGCGGACGCCCTGACGGCGGGCCCACTCGTGGTCCTTCGTGTACCGGAGATCCTCGGGGAAGTTCATGGCGGCCTCGACGGGTTGGCGGTCACTTCCGGCTGTAGAACGGTGTCTTCACGACCTTCGCGGCGACGGCGCGCCCGCGGATCCCGACGGCGAAGGAGGAGCCTTCGGTCGCGAGGTCCGGCGGCACGTAGGCGAGGCCGATCGGGATCTTCAGGGTGGGGGACTGCGTCCCGCTCGTCACCACGCCGGCAGGGCTGCCGTCGCGCAGGACGGGGTACCCGTGGCGCGGGATGCCGCGCTCCGTGAGCGTGAAGCCGACCAGCGTCTTCTGGAGCCCGTTGGCCTTCTGGGCGAGGAGCGCGTCGCGCCCGTTGAACTCCCCCTTGTCGAGCTTCACCACCCAGCCGAGCCCGGCCTCGAGCGGCGTCGTCTCGTCGTCCATGTCTGAGCCGTAGAGCCGGTACGCCGACTCGAGCCGGAGCGAGTCGCGCGCGCCGAGCCCCGCGGGGATGGCGCGCTCCGGGCGCCCCGCGTCGAGGAGCGCGCCCCAGAGCTCCGCCGCCCGCCCGGGCGGGCAGAAGAGCTCGAAGCCGTCCTCGCCGGTGTAGCCGGTCCGCGCCGCGAGGCAGGGGACCCCGGCCACCTCCGCGGAGGCGAAGTGGAACGTCGCGACCTTCGAGAGGTCGGTCTTCGTCAGCCGCTGGACGATCACCGGCGCCTTCGGCCCCTGGAGCGCGAGCTGGGCCCAGTCGTCCGACTCGTTCGTCACGGTCACGCCCGGCCCCTCGCCGGCGCGCAGCCACTCGAAGTCCTTCTGGCGGTTTCCGGCGTTGACGCAGACGAGCCAGTCCTCCGCGCCGCGCCGGTAGACGATGACGTCGTCCACGATGCCGCCGCTGGGCCGGCAGAGGCAGCCGTACTGGGCCTGACCGTCCACCAGCTTGCGCAGATCGTTGGTGAAGAGCCGGGAGAGCGCCTCGGCCGCCCGCGGGCCGCGGAAGACGACCTCGCCCATGTGCGAGACATCGAAGAGGCCGGCGCGGGTGCGGACCGCCTCGTGCTCGTCGAGGATCCCGGAGTACTGGACCGGCATCTCCCAGCCTGCGAACTCGACGACGCGCGCGCTCGCCTCGACGTGCGTGTCGTACAGCGGGGTGCGCAGCGCCATGGTCACCTCGGCTGGGATCGGGGGAATCCTAGCGGAAACGAGCGGCGGGGAGGGGCCCGATCTCGATCAGTCGCAGCGGACCGGCTCGCAGGGGGTCCAGGCGCCGGCGGCGAGGCGGGCGGCGCAGCAGTAGCGCGGGCTGCCGCGCTCGTCCTCGGCGCGCCACGTGAAGCCGCCGGCGGACACCTCCAGGACCGCGTATCCCCAGCGGACCGAGCCGTACAGCAGCGTCGAGCCGCCGGGCGCGGCGTGCTCGAAGGTCTCGTCCGTCCGGTCGCGGCAGCCGTTCCCGGAGATGAAGACGTCGAGGCCGGCGGGGGTGCGCAGGTGCTGCAGATCGTGGTCGTGGCCGGCGAGCCAGCCCCGGACCATCCCCCTCCCGGCGGCGACCAGCTGCGCCATCCGGTCCGTGTATGCCGGGGTGAAGTCCGAGGCGTGGCGCCCGGCGGTTGCGGCCGGGTGGTGCGCCATCACGAAGCAGGGGCGCGCGTCGCAGCCGGCCACGGAGGCCGTGACGAACGCGATCTCGTCGGCCAGCGTGAAGCCGCCGTAGTCGGCGCCGATCACGTTGCTGTCGATGACGATGAAGCGGGCGGGCCCCTGGTCGACGACGTAGTGGCGCGCCGGGAACCTCCAGGCAGGGCCGGTGTGCGCCACCTCGAGGCAGGCCTTCGTGCGGGAGGCGGTGACGGGGTCGCCGGCGGGGAGGCAGGACCGCCACGTCGCGACGTCGTGATTGCCGAGGGCGAGGTAGACCGGGACCCCGGCGCGCGCGAGGCCGCCGAGCGCGTCCTCGAACTTCTCGCCGAACGCCGGATCGGGCGGCGGCGTGAAGCCCGGCGCGACCGTGACGCCGTCGGACGCGAAGGTGCAGAGCGACGCCCCTGCGGCGCGCCAGTCGGGGCCGCAGCTGTAGAGGTTGTCGCCGACGTGGAAGGCGAGGTCGAAGGGGCGCCGGCCCTGGGCGTCCTCGATCCCAGCGGCCACGGCCGCCTGCTGGCAGTTGGCCTCGCCGAAGTCTCCGAAGTGGAGCGCCCGGACGATGGGGGGGCTGAGCGACACCGCGGGCGCGGGGCTCGCCGCCGCCGCGCCGCGTCGCTCGTAGAGCCTGCTCGCGGAGCACGAGCAGCAGCCGTTGGCCCCCGAGAGGAGGACGAGCGCCACTGCGCCCGCCGCGAGCCGCATCACGGGGCCGACCGGCGGGCCAGCTCGACGGTATTGACGAGGAGCATCGCCCGCGTCATGAGCCCGACGCCTCCGGGAACCGGCGTGATGGCGCTCGCGCGCTCCTTCGCCGCCGCGAACTCGACGTCGCCGACCAGCTTGCCGTCGGGCAGCCGGTTCATGCCGACGTCGATTACGACGGCCCCTGGCTTGATCCACGCGCCCCTGACGATCTCCGCCTTCCCGACCGCGGCGACGATGACGTCGGCCCGGGCCACCTCGGCCGCGAGGTCGGTCGTCCGGGAGTGGGCGAGGGTCACGGTGGCGTGGCGCTCGAGCAGCATCGCCGCCTGCGGCTTCCCCACGATGTTGGAGCGGCCGATGACGAGGGCGTGCTTCCCCTTCAGCTCGACCTTGGCCTCGTCGAGGAGCCGCATCACGCCGAACGGGGTGCAGGCGCGCGGCGCCGTCTTGCCGGTCCAGAGGCACCCGACGTTGTAGGGGTGGAAGCCGTCGGCGTCCTTGGCCGGGCTGATCGCCGCCAGGATCGCCTGCTCGTCGATCTGCTTCGGAACCGGGAGCTGGACCAGGATGCCGTGGCAGGTCGGGTCGGAGTTGAGCCGGCCGATGAGCTGGAGCAGCTCGACCTGGGTCGTGTCGTCCGCCAGGTGGTGCTCCACCGAATTGATCCCCACCTCGTCGCAGTCCTTCCTCTTGCCGCGGACGTATATGGCCGAGGCTGGATCCTCGCCGACCCGGACGACCGTGAGGCCGGTGTGGATCCCCTTCTCCTGCTTGAGCTGGGCGACCTTTAGGGCCACCTCGCCGCGCACCTTGGCCGCGATCTGCTTTCCGTCGATGATCATGGGGTGCGGAGTATAGCGCGAGGCCCGACGATCGGGGTGGCGCGTCCGGACCGCCTTCGGGCTATGATCCCGATCGTCCCGCGCTCCGCGGGGTGAGGAGAGTGGCCATGGCCCGCGCCTGCGAGAAGTGCAGCACCCCGCTCGACGACGAGGGGAACTGCGTCACCTGTGAAGCTTCCGCGGAGGGGCTCAAGCTCCTGGTCCGGTCCGGCTACGCGTCCGTGCGGGAGATGAACAACGCGCTCGAGGCGGCCGGGCTCACGCCCGAGATGGAGCAGGTGCCCGCGGGGCGCCCCGAGGAGAAGGCCCACCCGCTCTGGAACCTCTACGCGGACGAGGCGGACGTCGAGAAGGCGAAGGGCATCCTCACCAAGCACTGGGCGGAGCTGCTCGACGATCCGGTCGCCGCGGCCGCCGCGCAGCGCGGCCTCACCGGCGTGGACCTCGACAAGGGGGGCGAGATCGAGTGCCCGGCCTGCGGCCACAAGTTCGTCCTCGATCCAGCCAGGGCCGAGTGCCCGGAGTGCGGCCTCGGGCTGGGTGCGGTGGGCGAGGCGGCGCCGGACGAGGCCGAGACGCCGCAATAGGCCGGCGCGGGGCTCCGGGCGTGGGCTACTGCGGGGTCACGACCCCTTCGGTCTCGTCGTACGCGAAGAGGTCGCCGTAGCGCGCCCAGCCGACCCAGGTGTCGAAGATCTTCTCGTAGTCCTCGGCCGGCATACGCAGGACGATCGTCTCCAGCACGAAGTCGCGAGGCAGGCGGTGCTCGGGCGCCGCCGCCAGCGCGTCGCGGACGTCGGCGAAGAGCCTCAGGTCGAGGAGCCGGGCCCGCCAGATCGCCTTGCGCGCGTGCGGATCGGCCGAGGTGAACTGGCGCCCCGTGGGGGTGAGGACCGCGAGCCGCTTCGGCGTGTCCACCAGGTCGAGCAGCTCCGCGGCCTTCACGAGCGAGAGCACGTGGCCGAACTCGCGCGCGGTCTCCGCCGCGATCCGGAAGACGTCGTCCTGCCCCCCGCGGGCGTCCAGCCACTCCAGGAGCCCGACCACCTCGGTCACCGGCGCGGCGGGTAGGATCTCCAGCTGCGGTGCTGCTGCGGCGGCGACGGCGGGAGGGAGATCCGGCAGCTCGTGGCCTGTGATGAGGTCGTGGAGCCTGTCGATGAGCGCAGTCACCTCGGGAGAGCGGGCGTCGCGTGGCCGCGGGAGCGCGTTCTCGACGACCGTCCTCACCCGCCCGGGATTGGCCGAGAGGACGACGATCCGGTCGGCCATCGTGACGACCTCCTTGATGTCGTGGGAGACGAGGAGGAGGGACGTCGGGTTCTGGTGGTGCGCCGCCCAGATGTCGAGGATCTCGGCGCGCATCGCCTCGGCGGTGAGGGCGTCCACCTGGCTGAAGGGCTCGTCCATGAAGAGCGCCTCCGGCTGGAGCGAGAGCGCCCGCGCCAGCCCCACCCGCTGCTTCATCCCGCCGGACAGCTCCCGCGGATAGGCCTCCTCGAAGCCGGAGAGGCCGACCATCCGGATCGCGTCCGCGCACCGGGGCGCCGCCTCCAGCTCGGGGAGCCCCGCCGCGGAGAGGACCGCGCGCACGTTCTCCTGGACCGTCATCCACGGGAAGAGCGCGAACCCCTGGAAGACGATGGCGATGCCAGACGCGAGCCCGTCGAGCGGCGCGCCGTGCGCCCGGACCAGGCCGCCGGTCGGGCGGATGAGGCCGGCGAGGATCCGGAGGATCGTGGACTTTCCGCAGCCCGACGGGCCGAGGAGCGCCACGACCTCGCCGGGCCGCACCTCGACTGAGACGTCCCGCAGGACCTCCAGCCGCTGGCCGGACGGGAGGACGAAGGAGTGGCTGACGCGCTCGAGCGAGACGAGCGGCGAGCGCGAGGGGCTTTGGGCCCGGGTGGCGGGGAGCTCGGCCATCGTGTGGGGCGCCTCAGGGGGAGATGCGACGCTCGGCGTAGTCGTTGAGCGAGCGCCAGACCAGACGGTTGAAGAGGACGACGAAGAGAGCCATCACCACGACGCTCGCGGCGAGGGTGGGGAAGTCGGCCGCCTCGGCGGAGCGCCCGATCCGCGCGCCGAGGCCGAACGTGGCCTTCGTCCGCCCGTTCATCGTGACGTACTCCGAGACGATCGAGGCGTTCCACGCACCGCCCGCCGCCGTGACCCAGCCTGTGATCAGGTAGGGCAGGACGGAGGGCAGGTGGAGCATCCGGAAGCGCCTCCAGCCGCTGATCCGGTAGCTGCGGGCCGCCTCGCGCAGGTCGGAGGGGATGGCCATCGCGCCGGCGACCACGTTGAAGAGGAGGTACCACTGCGTGCCGAGCAGCATGAGCAGGACGCTCCCGGTCCCCAGCCCCACGCCGAGCCAGGAGAGGAGCGCCACGACCGCGGGGAAGAGCATGGGGGCGGGGAAGCTGGCGACGACCTGCGTCACGGGCTGCAGCGCGCGCGAGAGGCGCGGGGAGAGCCCGATCGCGAGCCCCGCGGGCAGCGCCCAGACCGTGCCGAGCGCCACCGCCAGGAGCACGCGCCCGAGGGTGGCGCCCGCCGCCGCGAAGGTGATCCCCCACTCGCGAGGCGGGACGTGACGGAGCAGGTGGAAGAGCTCCGCGACCCCCAGCGCCATCAGCGCGAAGAGCCCGGCGAGGAGGAGCGGAGAGAGCAGGCGCGATCCAGCGCCGGTCCGCGGAGGAAGCGCCCGGGGGGCGTCGCTCGCCGGCGCCGCCCTGCGCGCGTGGCGGAGCCAGTGGCGCGCGAGCCGCACGAGGCGCGAGTGGCGCAGCAGGTCGAGGAACCAGGAGCGGGCCTCCTCGCCGTCGCCCTGACCCTCGTCCTGCCGGAACTTCTGCGCCCAGACCACCACCGGCCGCCAGAGGAGCTGGTCTAGCGCGACGATCATGATCGTCATGGCGAGGACGGCGGCCGCCATCGCCCTCCCGTCCCCCTTCGCGACGGCCACGCTCATGTACGCGCCGAGCCCCGGCAGCCGGAAGTCGTGCTTCCCCAGCACGAAGGCCTCGCTGACCATCAGGAAGAACCAGCCGCCGGCCATCGACATCATCGAGTTCCAGACGAGCCCGATGGCGGACGAGGGGAGCTCGACCCACTTGAACCGTCTCCAGGCGCCGAACCGGTAGTGGCGGGCCACCTCGAGCTGGACCGGCGGCACCGATCGGACCGAGCGGTAGAAGCTGAAGGTCATGTTCCAGGCCTGCCCCGTGAAGATCATCAGCACGGCGGCGAGCTCCAGCCCGACGTTGGAGCGCGGGAAGATCGCCACGAGCGACAGGACGAGGCCGGGCATGAAGCCGAGGACCGGAACGCTCTGGAGCACGTCGAGGAGGGGGACGAGCACCCGCTCGGCGACCCGGTCGCGGGCCGCCCAGTAGCCGTACGTGAGCGTGAAGGCGAGGGAGAGGGCGTAGGCCGCGAGGCCGCGCGCGAGCGACAGGAGCGTGTAGCCGGGGAGGGCGCGCATCGACAGGTCGATCTCGACGGCCGGGCGCATCGGGAGGACCGCGCCGCCGACGAACCGGGACGCTGCGAAGAGCACGCCGCCGAGCGCGGCGACGACCGCGAGGTCGCCCCAGCTCAGCGCTCGCGTCCGGCGTAGGAAGGCAGTCGCCTCGCCGAAGGCGCTTCGGAGCTCGGTTCGCACGCGTCGGTTCTCCTTCCATCGCGCGACAGGGTCAAGGCGCGCCGGCCCCCGCCCCGAGGCTGCCACCGACGGCGCTACCTCGGCTCGACGGCGCTCACCCAGCCCGTGGCCCCTGGGACCCCCGCGCCTCCCGGCCCCGACACGGCGGCGCTCGCGACCTCGAAGCGCGCCCGGGGTGGGGGGAACACGGAGTTGACGGTCGCCTCGACCGCGGCGACCTGCCCGTCCCGCATAGGGACCGTCGACGCGAGCAGGATCCGGACCGATGGGGCGGTGGCGTGCCGCTTGAACCGGCCGTCGAGCGTCGCCCCGCTCGCGCCCTCGAGCAGGGCGAGCGCCTGCTGGGAGATGCGCCCGGTCGCCGGATCGTGCGCCACCACGGCCCCCTCCGGGAGCGCGACCGTGAGGTCGAGCCCGTGGACGGGCCGTCCGGAGGCGCCCGCGAGCGACAGCACGATCCGGACCCGGTGCGGCTCGGGGCGCCGGCAGGCGGTGAGTGGGGTGAGCGTGGCGAGCGTCAGCGCGACGCCGATGAGGGCTCGGCTGGAGATCATGGCGGCTCCCGCTCAGCCCTCGACGACGAGCGCCGCGATCGTCGCAGGGTCGCTCGCGCCTGCGTCGAGGGACGCCGCCAGCTCCTCGGCGCGCTGCGCCGCGAGCGCGCGGAGGAGCGCCGCCGGCTCCCCTCCGTCGGCGAGGGAGGCGTGGTCCACGCCGCCGCTCCGGAT